>DYUK01000027.1 GCA_020743695.1 Brevibacterium senegalense
TCATCGTCGTGCGATCGACGTAACCCAGGGTCAACGGCAGGCCGGTCTCCCGCGCGATCCGGTAGAAGCCGGACTTCCAGTGCGTCTGGCCCTTCCGCGTGCCATCCGGGGTGACGACGAGGCCGAACACCTCACCGTCCTGCACCCGCCGCACCATGTCGCGCACGACCGTGCCGGGGTTCTCCCGATCGACGGGGATGCCGCCCAGCCCGCGCATGAGCGGCCCGCGCCACGAGGCGAAGAGGCTCTTCTTGCCCAGCCACCGCACGTCGATGCCCAACCGCCACGCGATCCCCAGCATCAAGACGAAATCCCAGTTCGACGTGTGGGGCGCGCCGATGAGGATCGTGGGCTGCGCGGGGGCAGGCTGGGTCCGCAGCGTCCACCGGCTGGTCAGCCAGAACGCCCGAGCGATCAGGGAGCGAAGCATGCTCTCACCCTAGCCGGACCGCGCCTCGTTCCAGTCCTGCCACAACCGCCTCACGCGCCTGTGGCCTGTGGAACACTGAGCCGCATGAACCGCCCACACACCGCCTCGACTCGACCGGATCCCGCGGTCTCACTGGGGCCCTGGTACCGAGGCGTCCAGACGGCCCTGCGGAGGGCCTACTTCGGGCGGGTGCGGGTGGCAGGGACTCAGCCGGGGCCTCGGCGGCGGCCGCGTCTCATCGTCGCCAGCCACCGCAACGGCGCGCTGGACGGGGCGATCGTGCTGGCCGCGTTCCCGTACGCGCAGCACCTGGTCTCGCTGCAGCTGCTGCGCGGGCCGCTGCGGGTCCTCTTCACCGGCATCCCGGTCGTTCGGGCGAAGGACGTCGAGCGCTACGGGATGGACCGGTCGCAGATCACGGATCCGGTCACCGCGGCCGTGACACACCTGCGCGACGGCGGCGACCTCGTCATCTTCCCCGAGGGCACCAGCGAGTGGCGCCACGCCCCCGGCGCCCACCAGCGCGGGGCCGCGAAGATCTGGGTCCGCCTGCAGGAGGAGGGCATCGACGTCGACGTCATCCCGGTGGGCCTGTTCTACGCCGCCCCCGAGCGCTACGGCTCGACCGTCCAGCCCTGGGTCGGGCCAGCGATCGACCTGCCGCGGAACGCTGCCGGCCCGCGGCTCGAACGGGAGAAGGAGGCACACCGGATCCTCACCCAGGCGCTCGACGCGGTGTCCGTGGACTGCTCGTCGCCGGTCGTGTTCGACGGGGTGCAGCGGCGGGCGGCGGCGAGGTCTCGGGCTGGGGAGTCGTTCGCGGCCGCGTTCCTGGAGGAGCAGGCAGCGGCGCGTGCCGCGACGGGTCCGTCGCCGTCCGGTCCAGCTGTGGCCGGGTGTACCGCCGCCGAGGCCGCGGTTCCGTCGCCCTGGCCGCGTCGCCTGGGTCTGCTGCTGCACTGGCCTGTCTGGCCGGTGCTGGGCGTCGCACAGGCGGTGGGTCGGAAGGCCGATGCGCGCAACACGGTGTCGTTCTTCCGGGTGCTGGGCGGTGCGGGCGCGACTGTCGCGTGGGGCGCGGTGCTGCTGGGCGCGGGTGTCGCGGGGATCGCGACCGGGCACGGCGGGGCGACCGTGGTGACCGCGGCGGCGGGCGCCGTGAGTCTCATGGCCGGACGCATGCTCGTGACCGCCCGACGCTGGCAGCCGGACACCGCTCCTCTGACAGACCCCGCAGTCGATCCCGGCCTCGCAACCGAGCCCGACGGGGCCGCCACAGTCCAGACGTCCACGACCCCTCCCGTCGACGATTGATGCTTCGTCGGTGATGCCCGCTCTAGCTCGTCCCTCGTCCCGCTGAACCCTCCACGAAGGAGCTCTCATGTCCCGTCTCATCGACTTCCACCACGACGACGCCGTCCGCCTGGACATGTCCGGAGGCAAGGGCGCGAGCCTCGCGAAGTCCGCCCGCGACCTGCCCGTGCCGCCCGGCGTCATCGTGACGGCGGAGGCCTACGCGGACCTCATCGCAGATCTGCGCGGACGGATTCGGGGGATCCTGCGCGACGAGACGCTCGAGGACGCCGCCGTGCAGGTGCAGGAGCTGCTGCTCTCCCAGCCCGTGGACTCGGGGTGGGTCGGGGAGATCGAGGCGGCCATGGCCTCGGCGGGGTTGGCGGAGCGTGCGGTCGCGGTGCGGTCCTCGGGCACGATGGAGGACCTGCCGGGGGCGGCGTTCGCCGGCCAGCACGACACGTACCTGGGAGTGCGCGGCGCGCAGGAGGTCGCGCGGGCGGTGCGGCGCTGCTACGCCTCGCTGTGGAACGCGCACGCGATGAAGTACCGCGACCGGCTGGGACTCGACCACCTGCAGGCCTCGATGGCGGTCGTCGTCCAGCAGATGGTCGAGGTGACCGCGGACGAGGCGGCGGGTGTGGCGTTCTCGATCGACCCGGTCCGCGGCGACCTGGGCACCGTCCTCGTGAACGCCTCCTACGGCTTGGGCGAGACCGTCGTGGGCGGCGAGGCGGAGGTCGACGAGTACCGGCTGGACCGCGACGGCGGCGACGAGGTCGAGGTGCGGATCGCCCGCAAGCCCGTCGCGCTCGTGGTGGACGCGGGCGCCCGCGGAGGTGACGGCGGCAGCGGCGGTGACGACGGCCTCGGCGGTGGTGACGGACACGACGGAGTGCGGGAGGTGGAGGTCGCGCCGGAGCGTGTCGAGGCGGCCGCGATCGAGGCTCCCATGCGGGCGCAGGTCGCAGCACTCGCCGTGCGGGCGGAGGCGCACTTCGGGTTCCCGCAGGACATCGAGTGGGCGGTGAGTGAGGGGGAGTTGTTCCTGCTGCAGTCTCGGCCGGTGACGCGGGTGGCGCCGCGGTGGACGCGGGACGAATCCGCGGAGAGGTACCCGACCCCGGTCACCCCGCTCACGTGGGACCTGGTCGAGGAGGGTTTCCACCGATCGCTCAACCACAGCTTCGACCTCATGGGGCTGCCGCCGTTCGGCGACAAATGGTTCGCGATGAAGGACTTCTACATCTACGGCAACCAGACGGCCGTCGAGCTCTACAGCGGGCGGTTCCCCGCGGCCCTGTTCCAGGACGTCGACAGCATCAGGGCGGCGCTGCCGGAGATCGCCCGCCGGTTCGCGTGGGTGCAGGACCTGCCGGTCCAGTGGATGCGGGACCTCGACACGTACCTGCTGGGGATCGGGCGGCTGAGCCACGAGCCGCTGCACGACAAGGACCTGGCGGGATTGTGGGACCTGGTGCGGTCGATCAGCGACCTGGGCACCGCGTACTTCCTGCCGAACATCGCGATCTCGCTGACGCAGACGACCCTGTACAAGGGCCTGCTCACGCTCCTGTCGCTGGGGCTGCCGGACGGTCAGGCACAGCCGGTCTTCGATCAGCTGTTGGCGCAGACGGACACGAAGACCGGGCAGGTCAACGACGAACTGTGGCAGCTGTCGCGGACGATCCGCAGCACGCCGGACCTGCTCGAGTTCCTGGACGGACTCGACACCGCCGACGGCCACATGGACGAGCTGCGCGAACGGTTCCCCGCCTTCGCCCGCGAGCTGGATGCGTTCCTGTCCCGCCACGGGCACCGCGAGCTGGACTTCGACGCCTACCACCCCACGTGGGTGGGTGCGCCGCACATCGTCGTCAACCAGGTGCGGGTGCTGGCGCATCGTGAGGAGGAGGGGCGGGCCTCGGCGAATCAGCTGCGCGCCCAGCAGGCGGAGGTCGAGCGGCAGGTGCTGGACGCGGTGCCGGACGACCTGCGGTACTTCGTGCAGGAGGTCATCCGCCTGGCCCGCACGTACACGGCGCTGGACGACCTGGAGCACTACCAGACCACCCGCCTGACGCTTCCGATGCGGCGGGCGCTCGCGGAGCTGGGCGCACGGCTGGTCGAGGCCGGTCACCTGGACGCCGCGGACGACGTGTACTTCCTCCACGTCGACACGATCGAGACGGCGGTGCGCGACGGATCAGCGGAGGCGCTGGGGCGTCTGCGTGCGGAGGCGCAGGAGTTGCGGGCCGGCTATGAGGCGGCGGTCGACTCCGAGCCGGACTGGGTGCACGGACAGGCGGCGACTGATGCTCCGACGGAGGGTGGGCTGACGGGGACGGCCGGCAGCCCCGGACAGGTCGAGGCGGAGGTGTACGTGGTGCACAGCCCCGACGACTTCCCGCGCTTCCCGGCGGGGGCGATCCTGGTGGCTCGGACGACGAATCCGGCGTGGACCGCGCTGTTCTACCAGGCGGCCGGGGTCATCACGGAGAGCGGCGGAGCGCTGTCCCATGGGGCGGTCACGGCGCGCGAGCTGGGGATCCCCGCCGTCATGAGCATCCGCGAGGCGACCCGCAGGTTCACGAACGGTCAGCGCGTGCGCATCGACGGCAGCGCGGGCACCGTCACGGAGCTGTGAGGGGGCGAGGTTCGGTCACGTGAGGGGCGGCCTGCCGCGAGAGAGCGGCCCGCCGATCGATTCGTGCGAAGTACGGGAATGCTCGCACGCACAACGCGAGAAAACGCGTAGGTAGATGAGGGGCACAGCCAGGGCCACGCCGGCCGCGCGCTCAGGGTGTCGGCTCCGCCTCCGCGTCCTTCGCGGGAGCAGCCGGGCCGTGGGAGTCGCGGATGAAGAACGCGCCCACGAAGCCCACGAACGCTGCGATCGCCGCGACGAGGAACGCCACATTCGCGCCGTGAATGGCGCCCTCGATCCCGTGCACCTCCGGATCCCG
>DYUK01000028.1 GCA_020743695.1 Brevibacterium senegalense
GACGTAGGTGTCGGGCAGAGCCGTGAGGCCAGCGCATCGCGCGACCACCAGAACCGAACAGCCCCTGCCCTGCGTTTCCGCAGGTCAGGGGCTGTTCGCCGGAGCCGCCTGTCGGAATCGGACCGACGACCTAATCACGTCGGCTTTGCGTCTATCGCTTGATGCGCCCACTGGGCGAACGAGCCGCTGACCTGCGCGAACGCCGAGCGTGGGGGACGCCGCCATCCGGTGGTGACCGACGACGACCGGCCAGTACCGACCGGTTCACTCACCGCGCCCTCCTCCTCGCCGGTCCCGTCGGCTTCACCGGGTTCAAGACCGCCGCTGAAGAGGAGTTCCCGGACGCGGTCACGGTGATGGATCCCTTACACGTCGTGCGCCTGGCCGATGACGCCCTCGACAGGTGCCGGCGCCGGGTCCAACTCGCGATCCACGGGCACCGTGGGTTCGGGGACGACCCGCTCTACAAGTCGCGGCGCACGCTGCACACCGACGCGGAGCTGCTCACCGACAAGCAGAGCGACAGGCTACGCGCGCTGTTCGTTGATCACGCTCACGTCGAGGTCGAGGCGGCCTGGGGTGTCTACCAGCGCATGATCGCCGCCTATCGCCAGGAGGGCCGGCAACGTGGCCGCGAGCTCATGGAGAAGGTGATCACCGACTTCAGCACCGGCGTCCCACTCACTGCGCGACTACCATGGGACCCCCGGAAATCGAGCGACAGAGAGGTCGCATCATGGCACTGCGCTGGTACACGATCGTCGTCGACTCCCTGGATCCGCAGGCGCAGGCGCGCTGGTGGGCCCAGGTGCTCGACTGGGCCCTCGTCTTCGACACACCCGAGGAAGCCGTCATCATCCCGAAGGACGTGCCGCCGGGTCCGCTCGATGACCTGTCCTCCTGGATGAGCGCCGGGCAGGGGATGGTGTTCGTCCGGGTCCCCGAGGAGAAGTCGGTGAAGAACCGCTTGCACATCGACCTCGCCCCGCACACCTCCCAGAACCGCGACGAGGAGATCACGCGGCTCCTGCAGATGGGGGCCACGCGTGCGGATGTCGGGCAGACAGAGGCGGACGGGTGGACTGTCCTGCGGGATCCGGAGGAGAACGAGTTCTGCGTGCTCTCCAGCCGTGATTCCTGAGCGCGGCGGGGGCAGCAGATCATGAACACGTCAGTCGTCCTCGAGCGCGACTGCGTCATCGCGGGCGGCGGCCCTGCGGGGATGGTTCTGGGCTACCTCTTGGCCCGCCACGGCCTGAGCGTGACCGTGCTGGAGAAGCACTCGGACTTCCTGCGCGACTTCCGCGGCGACACGATCCACCCCTCGACGCTCACGGTGCTGCGCGACCTGGGACTCGTGGACCGCTTCCTGGACCTGCCGCTGTCGCAGATCTCGACGATGGACGCCGTCATCGACGGCACCCGGTACACAGGAGTCGACTTCTCCACGCTCCCTGGGCCGGACAATGTCCTCGTCTTCGCCCCGCAGTGGGACTTCCTCGACTTCCTGGCGCGGGAGGGGCGGCGCTGCCGGGATTCGACCTGCGGATGAGCACTGAGATGCAGGACCTGCTGATCGAGGAGCACAGCATCGTGGGCGTCCGCGCCACAGGCGTACACGGCGGCGTCGAGATCCGGGCGACCCTCACCGTCGCCGCGGACGGGCGGGACTTCCGGCTGCGGCGGAAGGTCGAGCTCGTCCCGATCGACACCGGCGTCCCGATCGACGTCCTCTGGTTCCACCTGCCCGAGCCGCAGGATCCACCGCCCGGCCCGGCTTCATCGGGATCGGCGATGCCGCCCACGCGATGTCAGCCGTCTTCGACGTGGGCGTTCGCCCACCGCAACCTGACCCGGGTCATGCGCGCCTCCGGCGACCGCCTGGTGCCGCGTCCGGTCGTGCGGGGGCTGCAGGTGCTGGAGCCCCTCGTCCAGCGAGCCCTGGCGAGGCTGATCGGCCACGGCTTCCTCCCGGAACGACCGGACCTGGGTGGGGGTGCAAGCACGGGAGGCGCGGGTGATCGGTGACTGTGATGGTCGCCCGCCCACGGCTCCGTGACAGCGTCAAGAGCCGCCTACGGCTCCAGGAGGGAAGCGAGATTTGCGAGCGAGGACGTGAGTCCGGCGGCATGGTCGCGGGCGTGGACCCCGGAAGGGACGTCGCGGGCTTCGACCACGACCTCGGTTCCGTCATCGTCCGGGTGCAGAGTCCACTCCATCCGCATCGTGCCGTGGAATGCCGCGACATCGGATTCGAAGTCGATCTCGTGCACGACGCGTTCGCCCGGCACGATCTCCACGATCCGCGTCGTGGAGACATCGGAGTCTGCCGATGTCTTGCCCGGCGCATCGGACGCGTCTTCGTAGGTGAGCACGAGGCGGTACGACCCGCCCTCACGCATGTCGAACTCCTCGAACCTGCCGTGCATCCCCGCGGGCGGCAACCACCGCACCAGCGCTTCCGGCTGCGTCAGCGCTTCGAACACGCGGGCACTGTCGACGTGGACGAGGAGGCTGGCGCGGTCGGTTCTGCCCATGGTGCGAACCCTATGTGGTGGAGCTCACCCCGGTCGAGACCCGCAGTATCCTCCTGGCCCGCAGCTGGCGCTCGCGGCCACGATCAGGTTCATCCAGCCCGGCGCCTGTCCTGCCCAGACGGCAATGAAGGACTGACCTAGGGTTCAGAACAGAAGAACTCATACATCTGCCGAACCACATCGAATCGAGGTTTCCGCGTGGCACTGGAAATGGGGCTCTGGCGCGCCGAGGGAGACAGACTGAGTCGGATCGTCCCGACTGCGATCGGGCTGTAGTCCCAACTCGAGAACTTCATCGAGTCAGACCCAGCGATCCTGGGCGAGCCCCTGCTCATCATCGGTCGTCAGGTCGCGACGGCGCATGGTGGGTACATCGATCTCCTGGCTCTCGACGAGACGGCGGCCGTGCATGTTATCGAGTTGAAGCGCGACAAGACACCCCGCGACGTGACGGCACAGACGCTGGACTACGGATCGTGGGTCTCCGAACTGGGTCGCGCCGACATCCAGGCGATCTT
>DYUK01000029.1 GCA_020743695.1 Brevibacterium senegalense
GCGCGGGACAGATAGGAGATCGTGATGTTCGAGTCCGAACCGCCGGCCACATCGAAGACGAGGGAGGCGAGCCCGAACAGGCGCGGGATGAAGGGCAGCGAGATGTCGACGGACTGGACGCGGTCGTGCGCGGCGGACTTCTCGTGCTTCGCGAGGACGCCCGAGCGCAGGTACACACCCGTCTCGTCGACGCGGAAGAGCATGTTGCGCCAGGACAGCCACAGCATGAGCATCGCGCCGACGACGATCGCGATGAGCCCCGCGACGATCGCCAGGGAGATGAACGGATGCTCCTGCACGAACGCCAGGAGCGCACGGAACAGCATCCCGACCCCGCGTCCGGTGCCGCCCATCCGCTCGATCCAGAAGTTCTCCACGAGCGCCTGCACGTTCTGCAGGAGGATCGCGATGACGACACCCACCGCCGCGACGATGCCCGCACCGCCGCGCAGCACGGGGGTGAGCCGGTGCACGTGCCGCCAGCCGTCGGGCCGGACCCGCCGGCCGGTCTTCTTCGCGGGCCTGCCCTGCTGGTGAACCGGCGGACCCGACTGCGGCGGCGGCTGAGGCGGCGAACCGACCGGCTGCTGCGGGCGTGGCGAGCCGTGCTGCGGCGGGCCGGACTGCGGACCGGGCTGCGGCCTCGGCGGAACGGGCTGCTGCTGCGGGACAGGTCGCTGGTGCGGCCCCGGGGGACCCTGTTGCGGCGGCGGCTGCGCTGGGCCGGGCATCGAGCCCGACTGCGGCGGCCCCGACTGCTGAGGACCCGACTGTGGCCCGGGCCGCCGGGACGGCAACTGCGGTGCGCCGGGTGGTGGTGGAGGCGGGATGCTCACAGGCCCGCCAGACGCGCGCCGCCGCGGGCGGCGATGGAGTCGCGGAGGGCCTCGGCCTCGGCGCGCGGCAGACCGGGCAGGGAGGCGTCCGTCGAGGCGGAGGCGGTGTGCATCGTGACCGTCGCGAGGCCCAGCGCGCGCATGATCGGGCCCGCCGTGACCTCGACGTACTGGAGGCGACCGTAGGGGATGACGGTCGTGGAGCGGAACATGATGCCGCGCTGCAGCAGCAGGTCGTGCTCGCGCTCCCGGTAGCCCAGGGCTCTCACCTGGCGGAACACGATGATGATCTCGATGATCATGCCCACGAGGAACGGGACGATGAAGGCGAGGGAGATGATGACGACGACCGTCTCGTCGATCACGAGTCCGACGATCGCCAGCACCGCGAACACGAGCACGAACGCGCCCCACTGGAGGACGGACCTCACGATGCGCACGCCCGCGTACTTCGGGCTGACGGGATTCAACGGCGTCATGCGGGTGCCTCCGGTGGGTCGTTCCGGCGCGAGTCGCGCGGATGGTCGTCGTCGAGGGCGCGGGGGTCGTCGGGCGGCAGGGAGCAGAACGATTCGACGATCAGTCCCACAGCCATGAGGATCGCGGCGGACACGGACGCCGCGAGCATACCCATCGCCGCCTCCGTCCGCAGTCCCACGACCGAGGCCAGCAGGTACACCGCCCCGCCCAGGTACCACGCGGTCAGCAGCGCTCCGGCCAGCGCGGCGGCCCGGGCCAGCATCGCGATGCGGGCGGCGCGGATGACGTCGATCTGCGAGGTGCGGTCGCCGTCGCGCCACGCGCGCACGGGCCAGCCCAGTGCCAGCAGCGCGCCTGCCAGCACCAGCATGCCCACGATCGCGGGCCACGGCACGTCCGGCAGTGCGTTGCCCGCCCGCTCCCACAGTGCGTGGAAGCCCAGCGAGACGACCAGACCCGTCCCGCCCCACAGGAAGAGCTGGCCCGGTCGCGTGCGCTTCATTCCCGGTCACCGCCCGCTGCGGATCCCGCGCCCGAGGTCGTGGTCCGGCCCCGCACGTCCGTCGCCGTCCGCCGCACCCCGTCCGCGTCCGGCAGCCGGTCCAGCAGGGCGCGGACCGGCTGCGGTCCGTCCGCGGTCTCGAGCGTCGCGTCCGGGTCGAGGTCGGACCACGGGGCCAGGACGAAGGCGCGCTCGTGCGCGCGGGGGTGCGGGAGGGTGAGGACCGGGTCGGTGCTGGTCAGGGGCGCGCCGGTGGTCGCGTCGTGCGCGGCGATGAGGTCGAGGTCGAGGGTGCGCGGGCCCCAGCGGACCTCGCGGGTGCGACCGGCGGACACCTCGATGCCCTGGCACACGGCCAGCAGCTCGCGCGGCGGCAGAGATGTCTCGAGCAGCACGGCGGCGTTGTGGAAGTCCGGCTGCTCGACCCCGCCCACCGGCGCGGTCACGTAGATCGGAGACCCGGCCAGCACCGTGATGCGCGGATGCAGGTCGAGGGCGTGGACGGCGTCTTGGAGAGTCGCTAGGGCATCGCCCAGGTTCGCGCCCAGGGAGATGAGGGCGCGCAGAGTGGAGCCCGCCGCGGTCTGGTCCGCGCGAGTCTGGTCCACGGTGGTCTGGACTGCACTGGTCTGGTCCTGCGTGACTGCGGTGCGGAGCGTCGTGCCGGTGCCGGCACGGGTGCGGCGGAGGGTGACGGCGACGTCCGCGAACGCGTGGGTGATGGGGGCCTCGGGCTTGTGGACCGTGACCTCCGCGTCGTCGCACACCTCCAGGCAGGCCTCGACGAGCGAACCGGCGAGCGCCTCGATGAGGTCGAAGGGGGGTCCCGCGACGATCGCGGCGAGCGTGTCCGCCAACGTGCCGTAGTCGACGGTGTCCGCCAGCTCGTCACTGGCGGCGGGGCGGCTGAGGTCGCGACGCAGGACGGCGTCGATGACGAACTCCTGTCCGTCGCGCTTCTCGTGGTCGAAGACCCCGTGGTGGCCCCGCACGGACAGACCCGTCAGCCGGATCTCGTCGACCGGTGCTGTGCTGGTGACCGGTGCGCTGCCGCCGGCCCGTGCCGCGTCGTCCTCCATGTGCGTCCCCGCCTCTCCGTCAGTCCCCTGCCGCCCGGGCGGCCGCCTGCCGCACCGCGTGGATCGCCTCTACGGCGATGCGCGAGGCCCGCGGCTCGTGGACGCGCACCGCCCACGCCCCCGCCTGCGCGGCGAGGACGCTCACGGTCGCGGTCGCCGCGTCCCGGTCCTCCAGGGAGGCCGCCGCAGGATCCTCCGGGGAGACGAGCGAGGCGAGGAACCGCTTGCGCGAGGCCGCGACCAGCAGCGGCAGCCCCTGGTCCGCGAACACGTCCAGGCGGGACAGGATCTCCCAGTTGTGCTCCGCGTTCTTCGAGAAGCCCAGCCCCGGATCCAGGATGAGCCTCTCCCGGGCCACGCCCGCGGCGAGTGCCGCGTCCACGCGTTCGCGCAGCTCGTCCGCGACCTCGCGCACCGTGTCGTCGTAGTGGACGGGCGCCTTCGCGTCGCTCAGGAGACCGCGCCAGTGCATGAGGACCAGGTCCGCATCCGTCTGCGCGGCGAGCCCCAGCATGCCGGACTCCGCCTGGCCTGCGGACACGTCGTTGATGATCGAGGCGCCGGCCTCCAGGGCGGCGCGCGCGACGGACACCCGCATCGTGTCGATGCTGATGCGCGCACCGTCGCGGGCCAGCTCGCGGATGACGGGCAGCACCCGCTCCAGCTCGACCTCCTCGGACACGCGGGCGGAACCGGGGCGCGTCGATTCGCCGCCCACGTCGATGAGGTCCGCCCCCTGCTCCAGCATGTCGATGCCGTGCGCGACGGCCTCCGCGTGCTTGAACCACCGACCGCCGTCGGAGAAGGAGTCCGGGGTGACGTTGAGGACCCCCATGATCTGCGTGCGCTGCGGCACGGCTGTCTGCGCTGCGGGATCCACGGCCCTCACCGCCGCAGGATGAGGCTCATGGCCTCGGATCGGGAGGCGGCGTCGCGCAGCTGACCGCGGACGGCGGAGGTGATGGTCGACGAGCCGGGCTTCTGCACCCCGCGCATCGACATGCACAGGTGCTCCGCCTCGACGACGACGATGGCGCCGCGGGGCTGCAGGTGCGTCACGAGCGCGTCCGCGATCTGCGTCGTGAGCCGCTCCTGCACCTGCGGGCGCCGCGCGTAGACCTCGACGAGGCGGGCCAGCTTCGACAGCCCCGTCACGCGCCCCTCCGGTCCGGGGATGTAGCCGATGTGCGCCGCACCGTGGAACGGGACCAGATGGTGCTCGCACGTCGAGTAGAGCGCGATGTCGCGGACGAGGACCATCTCGTCGAATCCGATGTCGAACTGGACGTCCAGGATCTCCGCGGGGTCCTGGGACAGTCCCGCGAACACCTCCTCGTACGACCGGGCGACGCGGGCGGGGGTGTCGGCCAGACCGTCGCGGTCCGGGTCCTCGCCCACGGCCAGCAGGAGCTCGCGGACCGCGGCCTCGACGCGCGCGTGATCGATCGTCATGCCCAGGGCTCCCGTCCGTCCTCGTCCGTCCGCGGTCCGGACTGCCCCGGCCACTGCGGTGGTTCCTGTGCCTCCGGAGTCTCCGCGGCCTCGGGGGCGGAGCCGGTCTGCCCCGCAGCCTGCGCGGCCTCCGCCTGCGCGGCCTCGTGCGCCCGGGCCTCCGCGACTCGGCGCGCGGCCGGGGCCTCGATGGGCGGGCGGGTGGAGACGGGCCGGTCGCGGCTGGCCAGCCACACGGAGCGCGGGTCCCGCTTGACGACGGGGGCGAAGATCTCCGCCAGCTGTGCCTCGTCCAGGGTCTCCTTCTCCAGCAGTTCGTAGGCCAGCGTGTCCAGCACGTCGCGGTTCTCGTTGAGCGCCCAGTAGGCGTCCGCGTGCGCGTCGTCGATGAGCGCGCGCACCTCCGCGTCGATCGTCGTGAGGGTCGTGTCGGAGTTCGCGTCGTCGGAGCGACCGCTGCCGGCCGGCCCCATGGGCTCGGAGGAGCCTCCGCCCATCTTGACCATGCCCACCCGGTCGCTCATGCCGTACTGGGTCACCATCTTGCGGGCGATGCCGGTGGCCTTCTCGATGTCGTTCGCCGCACCGGTCGTGGGGTCGTGGAAGACGATCTCCTCGGCGACGCGCCCGCCCATCGCGTAGGCGAGCTGGTCCAGCAGCTCGTTGCGGGTCGTCGAGTACTTGTCCTCGCTGGGCATCACCATCGTGTAGCCCAGGGCGCGGCCGCGCGGCAGGATCGTCACCTTCGTGACGGGGTCCGTGTCGTTCATCGCCGCCGCCACGAGGGCGTGACCGCCCTCGTGGTAGGCGGTGACCATCCGCTCCTTGTCGTTCATGAGGCGGGTGCGCTTCTGGGGGCCGGCGATGACGCGGTCGATCGCCTCGTCGATGATCGTCGAGTCGATGACGGACTGGCCGCCGCGCGCCGTCAGCAGTGCCGCCTCGTTCAGCACGTTGGCGAGGTCCGCACCGCTGAAGCCGGGCGTCCGCTTCGCGATCATCGCGAGGTCGACGTCGTCCGCCAGCGGCTTGCCCTTCGAGTGGACCTCGAGGATCCGGACGCGGCCCTTCATGTCCGGGGTCTCGACCTGGATCTGCCGGTCGAAGCGGCCGGGGCGCAGCAGCGCGGGGTCCAGGACGTCCGGTCGGTTCGTCGCGGCGATGAGGATGACGTTCGTCGTTGCCTCGAAGCCGTCCATCTCGACGAGCATCTGGTTGAGCGTCTGCTCGCGCTCGTCGTGACCGCCGCCCGTGCCCGAGCCGCGGTGGCGTCCCACCGCGTCGATCTCATCGATGAAGATGATGCACGGCGAGTTCTCCTTCGCCTCCTTGAAGAGGTCGCGGACGCGGGAGGCGCCCACGCCCACGTACATCTCGACGAAGTCGGAGCCGGAGATCGAGTAGAAGGGGACCTTCGCCTCGCCGGCGACGGCCTTCGCCAGCAGCGTCTTGCCGGTGCCGG
>DYUK01000030.1 GCA_020743695.1 Brevibacterium senegalense
CGGACCGACTTCGACAGTCCCCCGCGCGCCATCCGGCCCAGCACGTAGGTGGCGCCGGCGCGGCACAGGATGATGCCGTACATGATGAGCCACACGGCCAGGAGGGGCAGGTTCCACGTCGTCGGGTCCACGTGCCTCCTCTCGCCGGAACGACTCTGACCCTCCACCTTAGCCAAGCCTCACTACGAGGACGCTCAGGGAGGCACGCACGCCTCCCCGACTCCTCAGTCGACCCTCATCCCTCCCCCGCGGACGACGAGACCCCGAGCCGCAGCCCGGGGTCTCGTCGTCAGACGCTCAGCGAATCGCTCAGCTCAGCGAAGCGCTTCGCTCAGCGCATCAGGCGTTCGCCTTCTCCTTCTGCGGAGCCGGCTTCGAGTTCGCCGCCTCGACGAAGGCGCGACGCGGCACGTCGACGTCCTTGAGGCTCGTCAGATCGCGGCCGGACACCAGGTTGATGAACCAGTTGCCGAACACGCGCACCGAGCGCTCCGTCGTGGGGATCGCGTAGCCGTGGTACAGGCGGTGCATCGCCCACGCGAGGACACCGCGCAGCTCCGTGTTGCCGATCTGGGCGACGCCCTTGTAGAGGCCCATACCCGCGACCGCGCCCAGCGACTTGTGGAAGTACTGGGTGAAGACCGTCTCGCCGCGCATCGAGGCGAGCAGGTTCTTCGCGAGCACCGGCGCCTGACGCATCGCGTGCTGCGCGTTGGGGACGCAGAAGCCGCCGGGGCCCTCGCCGGACAGGTCCGGGACCGCGGCGTTGTCGCCTGCAGCCCACGCGCCCTCGACGACGCCGTCCTCGTTCTCCACGCGCAGGTCCGCACGGACCGTCACGCGGCCACGCTCGTCCAGCGGCAGGTCGGAGTCGACGAGGATCGGGTTCGCCTTGACGCCCGCGTTCCACACGACGAGGTCCGCGTCGAACTCCTCACCGTTCGACAGCACGATGTGCTTGTTCGTGCAGTCCTTGAGGAAGGTCTCCAGGTACACGTCGACGCCGCGCTCGCGCAGGTGGTCGACGACCCAGCGCGCCTGCGCCTCGCCCACCTCCGGCATGACGCGGCCCAGGGCCTCGACCAGCACGAAGCGGATGTCCGCCTCCGTGAGCGTGTCGTACTGCGCGACGGCCGCACGCGCCATGTCCTCGAGCTCGCCCAGTGCCTCGATGCCGGCGAACCCGCCGCCCACGAACACGTAGGTGAGTGCCTTGCGGCGCTCCGCGTCGTCCTCCATGAGCGAGGCCTCGGCCAGACGGTTGAGGATGTGGTCGCGCAGCGCGACGGCCTCCTCGATCCGCTTGACGCCGATCCCCTCCTCCGCGAGACCCGGGATGGGCAGCGCGCGCGGCACGGAGCCGGCGGCCATGACGATCTGGTCGTAGTCCAGCTCGAAGGGCTCGTAGCCCTCCTGCTCGACGACGACGAACTTCTTCTCGTGGTTGATGCTCGCGACGGAGCCGGTGATGACCTCCGCGCCCTTGAGGTGGGAGCGCAGCGGGACGATCGCGTGGCGCGGCTCGATGCTGCCGCCGGCGACCTCCGGCAGGAACGGCGCGTAGGTCAGGTACGGGTTGGGGTCGACGACCGTGACGGTGGCCTCACCCCGTCCCAGGTTCTTGAGGAGGTTCTGGGCGGTCACGAAGCCCAGGTAGCCTCCGCCGACGATGAGGATGCGGGGACGCAGTGCGTTGTTTCTGATGAGAGCCATGCCCTCATCCTAAGACCTTGTGAAACTTTTCACTAGCCGTTCCACAGGGTCGTCCGACCCATTCCCAGCAGGTCTCAAGACTCCGTCGCCGAGGCCTCGGCCGGGTCCTGAGATCCGGCCCGCCGCCCGCGCACGGCCAGGACTCCGGCCGCCAGCAGCAGGCCCGCCCCGGCTGCCCCGCCGACCGCGACGAGCACGGGACCCAGCACGGGTGAGGCCGTGCCCGAGGCCGCGACGGTGCCGTCGGCCAGCACCGGCCCGTCGGCCTCGGCGTCCTCCGTCGCAGCGGTCGTCTCCCCGGCCTCGGGCTGGGGTTCCGCGCGGCGGTGCATCCGCACCCACTCCTCCAGCTGCCCGGCCGCGGACGGCACATCGGCCCGGGCCTCCCAGTCCAGGGCGGCCGCGGGATCGAGCCGGCCGGCGCCCACGAGGGGGTCGGGCTCCTCGGCGGTGCCCTGGCCGTCGTGTCCCTCGACCGGTCCGGCGGTCTCGCGCAGCGCGGCGGTCACCTGGTCCGCGGTCCAGTCCGGGTGGGCGGAGCGCAGGAGCGCGGCGACGCCTGCGACGACGGGCGCCGCGAACGAGCAGCCGTCCGCGGTCCCGTAGCCGCCCTCCCAGAAGGGGACCGGGATGTCCTCGGCGGGTCCCATGAGGTCGACGGCGGTGCCGGGGGCGGACGATGATTCGCGGATCGTGCCGTCCTTCGTGAGTCCGCCCACCCCCACGACTCCGGGGACCGTCGCGGGCGACCACGCCTGCGTGGCGCCCTGCGACCGGTTGCCCACGCACGCGATGACGACCGCATCGTGCTCGTACGCGTACGCGAAGGCCGAATCCCAGGTCTCCGGCCACGACGGGTCGTCCCAGCCCAGCGACATGTTGATGACGGACGCGCCGTTGTCGACCGCCCAGCGCAGGGCCCGCTCCGCCTGCACCCGGGTCGACTGCGAGGCGGCGGGCGCGTCCCCGCCCAGCCACACGGAGGCCGATGCGATGTCCGCCTCCGGGGCGACGCCCACGGGACCGCTGCCGGTGCCGCTGCCCGCGATGACACCGGCGACCGCCGTGCCGTGGTGGATGATCGACTCATCGCCCACCGGCTCCGTGCCGTCTTTTCCCGTGCCGGAGAAGTCCTGGGCGGCCGTCACCCGGCCGGTGAGGTTCTCGTGCTGGTCGTTGACACCGGAGTCGATGACCGCGACCGTCACGCCCTCACCGCGGGACGTCTCCCAGAGGTCGGGGATCCCGTACGGCTCCATGAACCACTGTCCGGGGCCCGGTTCCTGCGCGCTGTCCTCCCGCTCCCCGGCGTCCGGCGGTGCGGCATCCGTGCTGGGGGTGGCGGCCTGGGCCGCGCCCCGGTAGAGCATCGTGGCGACGAGGCCCAGCACGGCGAGGATCGCCAGGATCTGCAGGACCCGCCTGCGCACACGTCGCCGGCTCACGATCAGGTCCGGGCGAGTCCCAGTGCGATGCCGTCCAGGATGTCCGACTCGCTCACCCGGATGTCCAGTCGCCCGCCCGCGCGGGTGACGGCGTCGTCGATGAGCTCGACCAGCCGGGCGAAGACGAGGCTGCCGGCGGCGATGACGTCGACGCGGCCGGGGTGCATGTAGGGCAGCTCCGCGCGCTGGGCGGACGGCATCGCGACCAGGCGCTGCGCGGTCTGCGCGATCTGCGCGGGGCTCAGACTCGCTCCGTGGATCCGGTCCCGGTCGTACCGGTCCAGGTCCAGAGTCGCGGCGGCGACCGTCGTGATCGTGCCCGCGACGCCCACCAGGGTGCGGGCGGCGGACACGTCGACGTGCTGCGCGGCCTCGGAGAACGCGTCGTCCACGTCCGCCCGCAGTGCCGCGATCTGCGCGGCCGTGGGCGGGTCCTCGGCCAGGTGGCGCTCGAAGAGGCGGACGCAGCCGATGTTCATGCTGTACGCGGAGTCCGTGCCCGCCTTACCCAGGATCAGCTCCGTGGAGCCGCCGCCCAGGTCCATGACCAGCTGCGGTGCGGCGGCGTCCGGCACACCGGCGGTCGCGCCCAGGAACGACAGGTGCGCCTCCTCGTCCCCGTCGATGACCTCCGGTTCCAGGCCCAGTCGTGCCCGGACCCCGTCGACGAAGGCGTCCCGGTTCGACACGTCGCGGCTGGCCGAGGTGGCGACGAAGCGCTGCCGCTGCGGCGCGTGCCGCGCGATGATCTCCGCGTACTCGTCGCAGACGGCGAAGGTCCGCTGGAGCGCGTCCGGGTGGAAGGCGCCGGTCCGGTCGACGCCCTGCCCCAGCCGGACGATCCGCATCCGGCGGTCGACCTCCGTCATCGTGCCGTCCTCATCGATGTCCGCGATGAGGAGTCGCAGGGAGTTCGTTCCGCAGTCGAAGGCCGCCGTTCTCGTCATACGTGGAAGCCTACGGCAGGCGGGACGTCGCTCATCATCGCCAGTGCCCGGTCGCCCACGGGGTTCACCCCCGGGCCGGCCGCCAGACTGTGGCCCACGAGGGCGTGGAGGCACTTGATGCGGGTGGGCATGCCCCCGGCGGAGAAGTCGTCGATCTCCGTGACCTCCGCCAGACCCGCCTGCGCGCCGATCGCGGCGCGGTCGGCCAGGTACGCGCGGTGGGCGGAGGCGTAGGCGGCCTGCAGCTCCTCGTCCTGGGCCAGCTCCTCGCTCAGCTGCGCCATGACGCCGCCGGCCTCCAGCCGGGACGCCTCCGCCACGTAGTCCGGGTGCGTCAGGTAGTACGTCGTGGGGAACGGGGTGCCGTCCGGCAGACGGGGCACGGTCGCGACGACCAGCGGGTCGCCGGTCGCGGTCCGCGCGGCGACGCCCGCGACGCCGCGGGGGACCCGGCCCAGCTGCTCTCGCACGCGCTCTTCGTCCGCGGCGGTGAACGGGGTGATCATCGGGTCCTCTCCTCACTGGCGTAGCCGACCGCGCGCAGCGAATCGGCCAGCTCGATGTACCAGGGCTGTGCGCGGACGACCTGGGCGCTGCTGGCCGGCGACGCGTCCGCGTCGTCGCCGCGGTCCTGTGACCCGTCGACGACGATGTACGCCTGCTCGCCGTCCTTGACGTACTGCAGGTCTTCGCGCGCCATGCGCTCCAGCTGGGCGGGGTCGTCCAGCCGGTCGCGCTCCTCCTGCAGCTGGTCGACCTCGCCGCGGGTGGCCTCGATGTCCGCCTCCAGCGCGGCGATCTGCTGCATCTGCTGCAGCCCCGTGCCCAGCGGCTGGATGAGACCGCCCGCCACGACCAGCAGGGCGCCGGTCAGCAGTGCGGTGCGGAACGAGATGCGGCGTCCTGCGGCGGTGTCGTCGAGCAGATCGGGCGAGACGCCCTCCGCGCGGGCGGCCCGCGCCTCCCGCTGGGGTCGCCGACCGCCGGTCTGCGTCGCGCCGGGACGCCCGCGACCGCCGGCTCGTCGTCTGCTCATCGTCTGTTCACCTCGAACCGCGGGACGGGGAAGGGGCACGGCCACCTCAAGTGTGCCGCGCCCCTGCCCGCCTCACGGGGATTGTCGTGGGTTCCGGCGTGTCAGCCCTGGAAGCGCGGGAAGGCGGAACGACCGGCGTAGCGGGCCGCGTCGCCCAGCTGCTCCTCGATGCGCAGCAGCTGGTTGTACTTCGCGACGCGCTCCGACCGGGCCGGCGCACCGGTCTTGATCTGGCCGGCGTTGACCGCGACGGACAGGTCCGCGATCGTCGTGTCCTCCGTCTCGCCGGAGCGGTGGGAGATCATCGTCGTGTAGCCGTGGAAGTGCGCCAGTGAGATCGCGTCGAGCGTCTCCGTGAGCGTGCCGATCTGGTTGACCTTCACGAGCAGGGAGTTCGCCGCGCCCTCGTCGATGCCGCGCTGCAGGCGCTCCGGGTTCGTGACGAAGAGGTCGTCACCCACGATCTGCACCGCATGTCCCACGCGCGTCGTGAGCGAGGTCCAGCCGTCCCAGTCGTTCTCGTCCAGCGGGTCCTCGATCGACACGAGCGGGTACTGGGCCAGCAGCTTCTCGTAGTACGTGGCCATGTCGTCCGCGCTGCGGACCGCGCCCTCGAAGGTGTAGCCGTCCTCGCCGTGGAACTCCGACGAGGCGACGTCGAGGGCGAGCGCGATCTCCGCGCCCGGCTTGCGGCCGGCGGCCTCGATCGCCTCGAGGATGAGGTCGAGGGCGGCGGCATTGGAGTCGAGGTTCGGCGCGAAGCCGCCCTCGTCGCCCAGGCCGGTCGACAGCCCCCGGTCCCCCAGGACCTTCTTGAGCGCGTGGTAGACCTCTGCGCCCCACTGCAGCGACTGGCGGAACGAGGTCGCGCCGATCGGGGCGATCATGAACTCCTGGATGTCGACGTTGGAGTCCGCGTGGGATCCGCCGTTGAGGATGTTCATCATGGGCACCGGCATGACGTGCCCGTTGGGGCCGCCCAGGTACCGGTAGAGGGGCAGCTCCGCGCTCTCCGCGGCTGCGCGCGCGACGGCCAGCGAGACACCCAGGGTCGCGTTCGCGCCCAGGCGCGACTTGTTGTCCGTGCCGTCGAGGTCCAGCAGCGCCTGATCGACCAGCCGCTGCTCGTCGCCCTCGATGCCCGCGACCGCGTCGTTGATGTCGTCCAGGACCGCGTCCACCGCGTTCTGGACGCCCTTGCCCAGGTAGCGGTCGGGGTCGCCGTCGCGCAGCTCGACGGCCTCGTGCTCGCCCGTCGAGGCGCCGGACGGCACACCTGCTCGACCCACTGCGCCGTCCTCCAGGAGGACTTCGACCTCGATGGTCGGGTTGCCACGGGAGTCGAGGATCTCCCGTGCGTTCGCTGCCAGGATCTGTGCCACGGATTCTCCTTGATCATGCGCCGGTGCGCGTGTGCGGGAAGGACGGTGCAAGCCTAGTGCACGCGCGCGGGCCCGTCCGGTCCCTCCGCCGCGATGAGATGCGTCCGCAGCCGGGCGACGACCCCGTCGGCCATGCCGTGATCGGCGAGGTACCCCTCCACTCCCCCGTGGTCGCGGTCCAGGCGGTCGAGGACGTCCGCGAGCCACTGGGGCTTCGCCTCCGTCGCCATCGTCGACACGGTCGAGATGCCCGCGGAGCTGAAGTGGGACCGCAGGGCGGCGCGGAAGTCCTCGCCCAGGTACTCCTCCGTGAGCGCGTAGTCCGCGATGACCGTGTCGCGGTCGACCCCCAGCAGGGTGAGGATGAACGCCGCGGTGAGCCCCGTCCGGTCCTTGCCGGCGGAGCAGTGGAAGACGACGGCGCCGTCCTGCTCCTGGGCCACGTGCGTGATGACCTCGACGAACCGCGTCCCGGCGGTCTCGATGGTCGCCGCGTAGAGGGAGGGCAGCGTGTGCGGGTCGAGGACGATACGGTCCGGGATGTCCTCATCGAGGGGGAAGTACCGGTTCCCCAGCAGCGGCAGGTGCGTGTAGCGGGCGCCCAGACCGTCCAGCGCGTCCGGGATGTTCCGCACCTCCATCTCCTCGCGCAGATCGATGACGGATCCGATGCGCAGGTCGCGCAGCAACCGCACGCCCGGCTCGCCCAGGCGGCCCAGTCCGTCGGCGCGGTACAGGCGTCCGGTCGCGACGCTGCCGCCGTCCTGCGTGGCGTATCCGCCTACGTCGCGGAAGTTGAAGGTGCCCGGGACCGCGATCCGCGGTGCCCGATGGGATCCACTCGACATGCGTGCTCCTCGTCGTCCCTGGGTCGGCCCGGGGCGTGCCCGGCCGGAGTCGTCCGGAGGGACCGGTTCAGTCGGTCCGGCTCCGCTCCGTCATTGTCCCCCGGATCTCTGCGAGGATCCCCACCGCCCTCTGCGCCGCCTCCCGGTGGGCGGCGGCGGAGGGCTCGTGCACCGCGTCCGAGGCCGCCTTCTCCTCCCGCTTGACCGCCTGGTACCGGCGCTGCACCTCCGGCAGCGGCACCGGATGCGCCGAGTCGAAGACGTGCGGGTGTCGCCGGACGTACTTCGCGACGAGCCGCTCCTGCAGCGCGTCCCACGTGGCGCCGGGACTGCGCTCCAGCCGGTCGTCCAGGAGTGCTGCGTGGAAGACGACCTGGTAGAGGACGTCCGCCAGTTCCGCCTCGACCGCCCGGGGATCGTCCTCGACGATCGCGGCCAGCAGCTCGACGGACTCCTCCAGCAGGTACGGCGCCAGCGACGCGTGGGTGTGGTCCGCGGCCCACGGGCAGCGCGCCCGGATGAACGCCATCATCATCTCCGGACCCATGTCCCGCGTGTCCGGCCGTGGCCACGGCTCCCGCACATCCCGCGGGTCCGGCAGGGCACCACTATCCGGCGCGCCGCGTCCGTCCGCGCCACGTCCGTCCGCGCCGCCGCCTGCGGCTGCGCGTCCGTCCCCTGCCGGGTGCTCGTAGCTCGCCTGCCCACTCACGCCGGAGGCTCCTCCTCGACCGGGAGGATCGCGTCGAGGAACTGGTGCGCCCACGTGAGGATCTCCGAGTCGACGACCTCACGGCGGTCGAAGCCGGACCCGCCCACCGGCTTGGGCACCAGGATCGACCGCACCGCGGGCTTGATGAGCGACTTGGGGTACATCCGCTTGAGGCGGGCGATCTGCGAGTCCGGCAGGTCCTCGACGGGACCGAACCGGATGAAGTTCCCCTGGATGACGATGTCCGTGATGCCGGAGGCCCGCGCCCGAATGCGCAGCCGGGCGACGTCGGCCAGGACGCCCACGGCCTCGGGCGGGGTGCCGTACCGGTCGGTGAGCTCGGCGAGGACCTCCTGGATCTGCTCCTCGCCGGTCGCGGCCGCGAGCTTCCGGTAGGCCTCGAGGCGCAGGCGCTCGTGGTCGACGTAGTCGGTGGGGATGTGCGCGTCGACCGGCAGCTCGATGCGCATCTCCTTCTCCTCCTCCTGGGCCTCGCCGCGGAAGTTCGCGACCGCTTCGCCCACCAGCCGGACGTACAGGTCGAAGCCCACGCCCTCGATGTGACCGGACTGCTGACCGCCCAGAAGGTTGCCGGCGCCGCGGATCTCCAGGTCCTTCATCGCCACCTGCATGCCGGCCCCCAGCTCGGAGTGCTCGGCCAGGGTCTTGAGCCGGTCGTGCGCGGTCTCCGTGAGCGTGCCGTCCGGCGGGTAGAGGAAGTAGGCATAGGCACGCTCGCGGCCGCGGCCCACCCGGCCGCGCAGCTGATGCAGCTGCGAGAGGCCGAACCGGTCGGCCCGGTCGATGATGAGTGTGTTCGCGTTCGCGATGTCGATGCCGGTCTCCACG
>DYUK01000031.1 GCA_020743695.1 Brevibacterium senegalense
GCACCTGCTGTTCGGCGTCCCGTACGACCGGATCGAGGTCGTCGTGCACCCGCAGAGCCAGGTCCACTCGATGGTCGAGTTCACGGACGGGTCGACGATCGCGCAGGTCTCCCCGCCGGACATGCGCCTGCCCATCGCCTACGCGCTGGGGGCCGGCCACAGGCTCGCCTCCGGTGCGCAGTCCACCGACTGGTCCACCGCTGCGACGTGGACGTTCGAACCGGTCGACCACGATGCGTTCCCCGCCCTGGGACTCGCGATCGCGGCGGGGCGACGCGGCGGAACGCACCCGGCCGTGTACAACGCGGCGAACGAGGTGCTGGTCGACGCCTTCCACGAGCGCGCGATCCCCTTCACGGGCATCGCGGACGGGATCGCGGCGGTCCTCGCGGAGCACAGCGGGGCGGACGCGGGTGCAGTGCCGGCGAGAGCCGGCGACGCACCGGCGCGACCAGACGCGGAGGTGCGCAGTGCCGGGCGGATCACCCGTGACGACGTGCTGACCGCGGACGCGTGGGCGCGTGAGCGTGCCGCCGCCTGGATCGGAGCCCGCGGATGACCGCGCTGCTGTACGTCGTGGGGATCGTCCTCTTCCTCGTGGGCATCTCCCTGTCGATCGCCCTGCACGAGCTGGGGCACCTCGTGCCCGCGAAGCGGTTCGGGGTCAAGGTCACCCGGTACATGATCGGGTTCGGCCCCACCCTCTGGTCCACCCGTCGCGGCGAGACCGTCTACGGGGTCAAGGCCCTGCCGCTGGGCGGGTTCATCGCGATGCCCGGCATGTACCCGCCGCAGGAGCAGGCCGAGGCTCGCCTGGGCGGCGGCCGCCGGCGGGCACCGCGACGCGGGCGCCTCTTCGCGACCGCGGTCGAGGACGCGCGCCTGATGTCGAACGAGGAGCTGGAGCCCGGTGAGGAGCACCGCGCGTTCTACGCCCTCAGCGTGCCCAAGCGGCTCGCCGTCATGTTCGGCGGCCCCGTCGTCAACCTCGTCCTGGGCATCCTCGGACTGGCCGTGGGACTCATGGGCATCGGCCTGCCGGGCCCCACGACCACCGTCCAGACGGTCGTCGAGTGCGCGGTGCCGGCGACCACCGCGGCCGAGCGCACGGAGGCCCAGCAGGCGGAGTGCCAGCCCGGCGACCAGCTCACCCCCGCCTGGGAGGTGGGGATCGAGCCCGGCGACACGATCGAGTCCGTCGACGGCGTCGCCGTGGCGGACTGGGACGCGATGGTCGAGGTGATCCGGGACAACGCGGGGCAGACCGTGCCGATCGTCGTGACGCGGGACGGGCAGGAGCGCACGTTCGACGTGCCGATCATCGAGAGCGAGCGTCCTGCCCTGGATGCGGACGGCGAGACCCTCTACGACGAGGACGGCGCCCTTGTGACGGAGCCGGCCGGCTTCCTGGGCATCGGGCCCACGCAGGAGTACATCCCGGTGCCGGCGACCGAGTTCCCGGGGCACGCGGCCCGCGCGGTGGGCGACACCTTCCACGCGCTGTTCACGCTGCCGCAGAAGCTCGTCGACATCGCGCACGTCGCGTTCTCGGACGAGCCCCGCGACCCGGAGGGTCCCATGGGGATGGTGGGCGTGGGCCGGGTCGCCGGTGAGATCGCCTCGACGAACGAGTTCGAGACGGCCGGCGGCGAGGTGGTGACCTTCGAGCTCATCGACAAGGCGCAGACCGGCATCAGCCTCTTCGCGTCGCTCAACCTGTTCCTCTTCGCATTCAACATGGTGCCGCTGCTGCCACTGGACGGCGGCCACATCGCGGTCGCGCTGTACGAGGGCGCCCGACGACGGATCAACCGGTGGCGCGGGAGGGGTGCGGTGGGCCCGTTCGACACCGCGAAGCTGCTGCCGCTCACGTACGTCGTCATCGCGGGCTTCCTCGCGATGACCGTCCTGCTGGTCTACGTCGACATCGTCAAGCCGGTCCGCCTGTTCGGGTAGCACCCTCCGCTCAGGCCGCTCACCGGCAGGACGAGTAGCATGAGGCGCAGCGCTCGAACGGCCGTCCACGAAGGGAACCGCACCTGTGAGCACAGTGAATCTGGGGATGCCCGCCGCCCCTCCACCGGTCCTGGCACCGCGTCGGAAGACCCGGCAGATCCGGGTGGGCAGCGTGGGCGTCGGCTCGGACCATCCGGTGTCCGTGCAGTCGATGACGACGACGAAGACGACGGACATCAACGGCACCCTCCAGCAGATCGCGGAGCTCACCGCGGCCGGCTGCGACATCGTCCGGGTGGCCTGCCCCTCCGCGGACGATGCGGACGCGCTGCCCGCGATCGCGCAGAAGTCGCAGATCCCCGTCATCGCGGACATCCACTTCCAGCCCAAGTACGTCTTCCGGGCGATCGAGGCCGGCTGCGCGGCCGTCCGCGTGAACCCGGGCAACATCCGGAAGTTCGACGATCAGGTCAAGGAGATCGCCCGGGAGGCGTCCGCGGCCGGGGTCTCGATCCGGATCGGCGTGAACGCGGGCTCGCTCGACAAGCGCCTCATGGAGAAGTACGGGAAGGCCACCCCGGAGGCACTCGTCGAGTCCGCGCAGTGGGAGGCGTCCCTCTTCGAGGAGCACGGGTTCTCCGACTTCAAGATCTCCGTCAAGCACCACGACCCCGTCGTCATGGTCCGGGCGTACGAGCTGCTGGCGGAGCGGGGCGACTGGCCCCTGCACCTGGGCGTGACGGAGGCGGGCCCCGCCTTCCAGGGCACGATCAAGTCCGCGACCGCCTTCGGCGCACTGCTGAGCGAGGGGATCGGTGACACGATCCGGGTGTCCCTGTCCGCACCGCCGGTCGAGGAGATCAAGGTGGGCCACCAGATCCTCGAGTCTCTCAACCTGCGCCCGCGCACCCTCGAGATCGTCTCCTGCCCGTCGTGCGGCCGCGCCCAGGTGGACGTGTACACGCTGGCAGAGAAGGTGACCGCCGGTCTCGACGGGCTCGAGGTGCCGCTGCGCGTCGCCGTCATGGGCTGCATCGTCAACGGCCCGGGCGAGGCCCGGGAGGCGGACCTGGGTGTGGCCAGCGGCAACGGCAAGGGGCAGATCTTCGTCAAGGGCGAGGTCATCAAGACCGTCCCGGAGGCCGCGATCGTCGAGACCCTCATCGAGGAGGCGATGCGGATCGCGGACGAGAGCGGCCTGTCCCACGGCGATGCGGAGGTCGTCGTCGGATGACCGCGCTGTCCCGGTGAGGGTCCACCCGCTCAGCACTCTGCACACCGGCTGGCTGCGGCAGCGGCTGCTGGCCGACCCGGCCCGCCACTGCTACCTGCTGGCACTCCTGGAGGCGCGCGGCACCGCGGCGATCTCCGGTCCCTCCGGCACCCTCTACGGGGTGTTCGACGGTGACGGGGACCCCGTCGCCGCCTACTGGCTGGGCGGCAGCATCGCCGCGGTCGACGCGACGCCCGCCACGAACGCGCCGATCGCCCGTCTCCTCAACACGCGCGGCCGGTGGACCGTCTCCATCACGGGGGACGCGTCCTGGGTGCTCGACCTCAGCAGGTCTCTCACGTGGGGGCAGCCGCGCGGCGTCCGGCCGGACCAGCCGCTGCTGGTCTTCGAGCGCTCGCCCCGGGTCCGTCCGCACCCCGCGCTGCGGGTGGGCGCCCCGGCGGACTTCCCGTGGGTGTACCCGGCCTCCGTCGAGATGTTCACGGAGGAAGTGGGCTTCTCGCCCATCGCAGAGGGCGACCGCGACTACCGCGCGCGCGTCATGAGCCTGCTGGAGTCCGGCGGCACCCTCGTCGTCACGGGCGACCACGCGCCGGACGGATCTCCGGTGCGCCACTGGCCCGCCGCGGGCAGCACCCGGCAGGTCGTGTTCAAGGCGGACCTGGGGATCCGGACCGCGCAGTCCGTCCAGGTGCAGGGGGTGTGGACTCACCCGGACTTCCGCGGCCGCGGCGTCGCGGCCGCCGCGATGGCGGCGGTGTCCGCCCACACCCGCCGCGTCCACGCCCCGATCGTGAGCCTCTACGCGAACGCCTACAACACGCCCGCGCTGCGGGTGTACGAGAAGGCCGGCTACGTCCAGCGCGGCACGTTCGCCACGGTCATGTACTGACGGGCCGGGTCTGCCCGGTCGCACCGAACGCGGTCCCGATCCAGCGCAGACCTCGGTCCGGCGTCGACTCCGGGTGCTCAGTCCGAGCTTCGTCCGCGCAGCCGGTCGAGGGCGCGCCGGTCCTTCTTCGTGGGACGGCCCGTGCCGCGGTCGCGGCGGGGGACCGGTGCCCGCAGCGCCGGATCCGGCGGGGGCGTGAGGTCCTCGTAGCAGCGCTGGGCGATCGGGGCCGCGGCGCGGGTGGCCAGCAGGGCCGTCACCCGCAGGATCCGTTCGCCGCCGGGGGTGCGCACCCGGATCTCCTGACCCGCCCCGATCTTCGCAGCGGCCTTCACCCGCTGCCCGTCGACGTGGACGTGGCCGCCCCGGCACGCGGTCGTCGCGGCGGACCGGGCGCGGAACATGCGCACGGACCACAGCCACACATCGACCCGCATCGTGGCGCCTGGGGTGACATCCGGTTCCGGCATGGGGGCATGCTACCCGGCACGCCGCTTAACGCTCGTTCGAGGGTCCACGGTATGCTCGGAGCGATCATCTGCACACAGTTTCCGGTGGGATGGGTGGGAGAAGCCTCCATGCGACTCCCGGCCGTCGCGCCGCTGGACCCAGGAAGGCGCGCGTGAACACGTCGTCCAAGAACAAGAAGAAGGGCGGATTCGACCTCCAGCCCTTCGTCAAGCCCGCCCTCATCGCGGGCGGCGCGATCGTCGTGCTGGCGATCCTCGTCGGCATCGCGATGTGGCTGCGCACGATCCCGTCCGTCGAGGCCTTCATCGAGAAGTACCCCGGTCAGGACCCCCGCAACGAGGTGGAGTCCGGCTTCCCCGCGTGGATGGGCTGGCAGCACTTCCTCAACGCCTTCTTCATGCTCCTCATCATCCGCACGGGCATCCTGGTCCGCATCACCCAGCGACCCGAGGGGCACTGGACCCGCAACAACAAGGGCCTTATCAAGACGAAGGGCCAGCCCAAGAAGATCACGATGAACCTGTGGACCCACTACATGGTGGACGCGCTGTGGGTGCTCAACGGCCTCATCTTCTACATCCTGCTCTTCGCGACGGACCAGTGGAAGCGCATCGTTCCGCTCAGCTGGGACATCTTCCCGCACGCGATCTCGACCGCCCTCCAGTACGCCTCCCTGAACTGGCCCGCGGAGATGGGCTGGACGAACTACAACGCGCTGCAGCTGATCGCCTACTTCACGGTCGTCTTCATCGCCGCGCCCATCTCGATCATCACGGGTCTGCGGATGTCGAACGCGTGGCCGGAGGACAACAAGACCCTCAACAAGATCTACCCGGCGCCGGTCGCCCGCGCGATCCACTTCCCGACGATGGTGTTCTTCCTCATCTTCATCGCCATCCACATCTTCCTCGTGTTCGTGGGTGCGGTCGTGGGCGGCCACGGCATCTTCGGCAACCTGCAGCACATGTACGCCGCCTCGGACGACGCGCCCTGGCTGGCCTTCATCATGTTCGCGCTGTCGATCGTCGCGATGGTCGCCGCCTGGTTCCTCGCCCGGCCGGTGTTCCTCACTCCCATCGCCAACATGTTCGGCAAGGTCAGCCGCTGACCCTGTCGCACTGACCCGCACGCAGAGCGAGGCCGCCCCGACATCCGAGTCGGGGCGGCCTCGTTCTGTCTGCGGTGCCCGTCAGCCGTCGAAGCGCACCGAGGGCTTGGGCCGCTCGTCGACGGTCAGCGAGAAGACGTCCGGGCGTGCGTAATGCCCCGTCGCATCGAAGTCGTACGTGAACCGGGCGCGGTCCGCGACGTCGATCTCCGCCGTGAGGATCGCCTCGCGGTCGTAGACGGGGCCTGCCAGCACCGTGCCGTCCGGCGCCACGATGACGCTGCCGCCGCGAATCAGGCAGCCCGCCTCGTTCGGCTCCAGTGCGGAGTCGTAGTCCTCGCCGAACGCGTCCGCCCGGATCGCCTGCGCGGAGCCCAGCACGAAGCACCGGCCCTCGAGGGCGATGTGCTGCATCGTCGCCTGCCACGAGTCCCGGTCGTCGACCGTGGGCGCGCAGTAGATCTCGATGCCCTTCGCGTACATCGTCTGACGCAGGAGCGGCATGTAGTTCTCCCAGCAGATGACCGTCCCCAGGCGGCCGAAGCCGGTGTCGTGGACCGGCAGTGTGGAGCCGTCGCCGAATCCCCAGACCAAGCGCTCGGCCCCGGTGGGCATGAGCTTCCGGTGGTGACCCACCAGCCCGTCCCGGGGGCTGATGTGCGCGCTCGTGCAGTAGAGGGTGCCGCCGTCCCGCTCGATGACGCCCACGACGACGAAGACGTCGTGCCGGGCGGCGGCCTCGGCGATGAGGGCGATCTCCTCGCCGTCCAGGGTGACGGCAGCGGCGGCGTACCGCGCGTACTCGTCGCGGCCTGCCTCGGTCCTCCTGCCCAGCGGCGCGCCGAAGGTGAGGCCCTTCGGGTAGGTGCCCAGCAGGGCCTCGGGGAAGACGGCCAGGCGGGCGCCCTGCCCCGCCGCCTGCCCGATGAGGTCCACGACCTTCCGGGCGGTCGCGGCGGAGTCGAAGGGGATGGACCCGGTCTGGATGACGGCGACGGTCGTGGTGCTCATGGTGATGTCTCCTCGGTTGGGGCCTGCAGCACCCAGGGGAACGCGGGCGCCTTCGAGCGGGCGCCCTGCGCGGCCCGCGAGGTCCCCGTCTCGCCCAGCAGGCCGATGACGCGCTCGCCGGCGGCGACGATGCGGGCGAACGACTCCGGGGAGAGCCAGTCCGGTTTGAGGGCGAAGAGGATGTCCTCGCTGGCGGTGTTCCCGGAGGCGCCCGGGGCGAACGGGCATCCGCCCAGGCCGGCCAGGGCGCCGTCGACGGCGACGGCACCGGCCTGCACCGCGGCCAGCGTGTTCGCGACCCCCAAGCCCCACGTGTCGTGCCCGTGGAAGACGACCCCGTGGTCGGGGCGGGCGGCGTGGACGGCACCCACGAGGTCGCCCACCTGCTGCGGGTCGGCCTGGCCCAGGGTGTCCGCGATGACGATCTCCGCGCAGCGGTCCCCGCGCGGATCGGTCGCCAGCGCGAGCGTGCGCTGGGGGTCGACGGGTCCGTCGAACGGGCACGTGAACGCGGTCGCGAAGCACAGCTGGAGCTGTGCGCCCGCCTCCTGCGCGATGTCGAGCGCCCGGGGGAGCGCGGCCATCGAGTCCTCCGTGCTGCGGCCCACGTTCGCGCGGTTGTGCGCGTCGGAGACGGACAGGCAGTACTGCATCCGGGTGATGCCCGCCGCCACGGCGCGTTCCACGTTGCGCGGCGTCGCGACCCACACCCACGAGCGGTCCCGCTCCTGCTGCGTCAGCTGTGCGACGACGTCGAGCGTGTTCGCCAGGGGAGGGACCAGGTCCGGTCGCGCCATCGAGCCGATCTCCAACTGGGGGACGCCCGCCTCCAGCAGCGTGCGGATGAGGGAGACCTTCTCCTCGACCGGCAGCAGGCCGCCGGTCAGCTGGAGCCCGTCGCGCAGGGTCACGTCGCGCAGGTCCGCCTGCGGACGCGCGGGGGAGCCGGCTGCGCCCGATGTCTGTGCGTTCGGGGAAGCCTGTGCGTCCGGGGGAGTCGTCTGGTTCATGTCCGGTCCTCCTGCGAGTCGACGGTGGTGGCGGGCGGTGCGCCCGCGGTGAGGATCCGGTCGATGAGGTCCCGGTCCAGCCCGGTCTCGAGGAGCGCCTGCTCCGTGTCCGCGCCCAGGGCGGGGCCCAGCGACCGGACCGGCAGCCCCGTGCCGCCCAGGACCGGGGTGATGCCGGGGAACGCGATCGAGCGGTGGACGGTCGCGTCCGGTCCGTCGCCGTCGGCCACATCGAACTCCTGGATCATGTTCCGGGCGCGCAGCTGCGGGTCCGCGACGAGGTCCGCCGCAGTGTGGATGGGCCCCGCGGGCACGCCCGCGCCCTCGAGCTCCGCCAGCACGTGCTCCAGCGGATGTGCGCCCGTCCACGCGCCGATCGCCTCGTCCAGCTCGTCGCGGGCGGCCCAGCGTCCGGCGTTGTCCTGGAGATCCGGGCGCGCTCCCAGATCCGGCCGTCCGATCACCTCCATGTAGCGGGCGAAGATCCCATCCCCGTTGCCGGCGATGACGACGGAGTCGCCGCCGGCGCACGTGTAGGCGTTCGAGGGGGCGATGCCCTCCGTGCGGCCGCCCGTGCGGGTGCGCAGATCGCCGGTGAGGGAGTGGTCCGGTACGAGCGACTCCATGACGGAGAACATCGCCTCGTGCAGGGCGACGTCGACGGTGCGCTGCGCCAGCGAGGCCCGCGGCGCGTCGTCGGCCGCGCCCGTGTCACGGGTGCGGGCGCGCTCGCGATCGAAGAGCATCATGACGGCGCCGAACGCGGCCTGCATGCCGGCGATCGAATCGCCGATGCTCACACCCACGCGCACCGGCGGACGGTCGGGATCGCCCACGAGCGCGCGGAAGCCGGAGTGGGCCTCGGCGACGGCGGCGAAGCCGGGGCGAGACGACAGCGGCCCGGTCTGCCCGAACGCGGACACGCGGACCAGGACGAGGTCCGGGTTGGCGGCCTCGAGCACGTCGGGGCCCAGCCCCCACCGCTCCAGCGTGCCGGGACGGAAGTTCTCCAGCACGATGTCCGCGTCCGCCACCAGGGCGAGGACGGCCGCGCGCCCGTCCTCGGAGCGCAGGTCCAGCACGGCGGAGCGCTTGTTCCGGTTGATCGTGCGGTAGAGGAGCGACGTGTCCCCGGCGTGCAGACGCCACCCGCGCAGCTCGTCACCGGTGCGGGGCCGTTCGATCTTGAGCACGTCCGCGCCGAAGTCCGCGAGCATGCGTCCGGCGGTGGGGGCGGCGATGTAGTTGCCCAGCTCCAGGACGCGCACCCCCTTCAGCGGCAGCGGTCCGACTGTGCTCTGGGGCTCTGCGCCTGTCTCCTGGGGGTCACCGTCGCCTGCGGTCCGCGTGTGGGTCTGCGTCACTGCACCAGCCTCCTGTGTCCGTCCCGCGGCGGCCGTCTGCGTCCGTCCGCGGATGCTCGGATCGTCGCACAGCGTCGCGGACGGGACAACGCGTGTCCGCGCAGTGAGTCTCAGGCCCCGCGCGGCGGGTTCCACGGCCCCGTGCGACGGGCTGGGGGAGACGGCCCCGGTGGTAGAGTTCCACCGTCTGCCACCGCGTCCGCGACCCCTCTGAAGGAGTGCCCGTGCCCCTGCGCATGTCCAGCCTGTTTGTGCGTTCCCTCAAGGAGGATCCCGCCGACGCCGAGGTCGCGAGCCACCGCCTGCTCCACCGCGCCGGCTACATCCGCCGCTCGGCACCGGGCATCTACACGTGGCTGCCGCTGGGCCTGGGCGTCCTGCGCCGCGTCGAGACGGTCATCCGCCAGGAGATCGAGCGGGCGGGCTCGCAGGAGGTCCACTTCCCGGCGCTGCTGCCGGCGGAACCCTACCAGGAGTCCGGCCGCTGGGAGGCGTTCGGCGATCTCCTCTTCTCGCTGCAGGACCGCAAGGAGAACGACTACCTCCTGGCACCCACCCACGAAGAGGTCTTCACCCTGCTCGTCAAGGACCTGTACGGCTCGTACAAGGACCTGCCGCTCAGCCTCTACCAGATCCAGACGAAGTACCGCGACGAGGCCCGCCCGCGCGCCGGGCTGCTGCGCGGCCGCGAGTTCATCATGAAGGACGCCTACTCCTTCGACCTGGACGATGCGGGGCTGGACGCCTCGTACCAGGCGATGCGTGAGGCGTACATCCGCATCTACGAGCGCCTGCGCCTGCCGTACGTCATCGTCGAGGCGACCCCGGGCGCGATGGGCGGCGCGGGGACGGAGGAGTTCCTCTACCCGTCCCCGGTGGGCGAGGACACGTTCGTCCGCACCGCGGGCGGCTACGCGGCGAACGTCGAGGCCGTCACGACGGTCGCGCCGGAGCCCGTCGACTGGACGGACCTGCCGGCCGCGCACGTGGAGCCCACCCCGGACACCCCCACGATCGGCACGCTCGTCGACGCCTCGAACCGTCTGCAGCCGCGCCAGGACCGTGAGTGGACGGCCGCGGACACGCTCAAGAACGTCGTCGTCGCCGTCACGCACGCGAACGGGGAGCGGGAGATCGTCGTCATCGGCCTGCCCGGCGACCGCGAGGTCGACCTGGGCCGTGCGGAGGGCACCGGCCGGCTGGGCGAGGGCGAGATCGCCGTCGAGCCCGCGACCGAGGCCGACCTCGCGGCGCTGCCGCAGCTGGTGAAGGGCTACATCGGTCCCGGCGAATCGCTCGACGCGCCGTTCCTGGGTCTCGAGGGGGCCTCGGGCCTGCGCTACCTCGTCGACCCGCGGGTGGCCCCGGGCACCCGCTGGGTCACCGGCGCCAATCAGCACGGCCACCACGTCTTCGACCTGGTCTACGGCCGCGACTTCACCGCCGACGGCCTCATCGAGGCCTCCGAGGTGCGCGCGGGCGACCCGGCGCCGGACGGCTCCGGTCCGCTCGAGCTGGCCCGCGGCGTGGAGATCGGCCAGGTCTTCAAGCTGGGCACCAAGTACGCGGAGGCCCTGGGCCTCACGGTCCTCGACGAGAACGGCAAGTCGCGCGTCGTCACGATGGGCTCGTACGGCGTGGGCGTGTCCCGCGTGCTCGCCTGCATCGCGGAGGAGCACCACGACGACCGCGGCCTCATCTGGCCGCAGCACCTGGCACCCGCGGACGTCCACATCGTCGCGACGGGCAAGGACGCCGAGGTCTACGAGACAGCCGAGTCCCTCACCTCCCAGCTGGAGCAGCAGGGCGTCCGCGTGCTCTACGACGACCGTCCCAAGACGAGCCCCGGCGTCAAGTTCGGCGACGCCGAGCTGCTGGGCATCCCCACAGTCCTCGTCGTGGGTCGCGGTCTCAAGGACGGCAACGTCGAGCTGCGCGACCGCGCCCAGGGCACGTCGACGGACGTCCCCGTCGCAGACGCGGTGCAGGCGACCGTCGCACAGGTGGATGAGGGCTACGCACTGGCCGGCGGCACGCGCGCCGACTTCCTCGTGTGACGCTGCTGACCGCTCCGGCCGCCGCAGCGGGCACCGCGGCGGCGGCCGCACCGGGCACCGGGGTCGAGGTGACGGTGGGACTCGTCCTGCTGCTCCTGGCCGTGGGCCTGGTCGCGGGCACGGTCGACGCGGTCGTGGGCGGCGGCGGCCTCATCCAGCTGCCCGCCCTGCTGCTGGTCCCCGGCGTCTCCGCCGTCCAGGCGCTCGCGACGAACAAGGTGGGTTCGATCGCCGGCACCGCGATCTCGTCCGCCACGTACCTGCGCCGCATCACCCCCGACCGGTCGGCGACGCTGCCGGCTGCCGGCCTGGCGCTCGCGGGCGCGGTCATGGGAGCGATGCTCGCCGCGATCGTGCCCGAGGCGCTGTTCCGGCCCATCATCCTCGTCGTGCTCGTCGCCGTCGCCCTCTTCACCCTGCTGAAGCCCAGCCTGGGGCAGGAGGCGCAGCTGCGGTTCCCGCCGGACTCCGCCGCGCACCACGGGGTGGCCTGGACGCTGGGGTTCTTCGTGGGCGTCTACGACGGGGTGCTGGGACCGGGCACGGGCTCGTTCCTCGTCATCGGCTTCGTCGCTCTGGTGGGCTTCAGCTTTCTCCAGGCCACGGCCTCGGCGAAGGTCGTCAACCTGGCCACGAACCTGGGCGCGCTCCTCTTCTTCATCCCGGCCGGCCACGTCGTCTGGTCGCTGGGCCTGGCCCTGGCGGCGGGGAACCTGGCGGGCGGTTACCTGGGCGCCCGCGTCGCGATCCGGTTCGGCAGCGGCTTCGTTCGCGTCGTCTTCATCGTCGTCGTGGCCGCACTGGTCGTGAGCATGGGCTGGGACGTGCTGCGCGGACGGTGACGACCGCGGCGCGACCCACGCGACCCGTGCTCCGCGCACGTCCGTGCGGGGGAGTCACCCCAGCGGCTTGAGACGGTGCGCGTCGACGCCCTGCACGCTCACGTGCGACAGGGCGCGGGCGACCCACAGCGAGCGGGCGGCATCGCCCCACGCCTTCTGCGTGCCGCCCAGCGCCGAGCGCAGATACCAGAACATGTTCTCGACCTCGCGTGCGATCGCGGACCCCAGGCCCAGGGCCGGGTCGACGGCCGCGCAGCGGCACAGCTCGCTCGCGAAATCGCGCAGCCACGCGGCCTGCCCCTCCGGATCCGACGACGGGATCTCCGTCATCCGGTTCCACAGCAGCGGGGCGATCATGTAGGCCGCGGGCCCCGTGAGCGGCTGCGGGTCGATCGCCTTCCAGGTCGCGATCCCGTACTGGTCCGGATGCCCGGCGAGGATGTTGTAGTAGTGCAGGTCCGCGTGCAGCAGCCACGACTCGTCCGACCGCGCCAGGCGGTCGATCCACAGGCGAGCGGCGTTGACGACGGACCAGTCCGCGGGAGTGAAGTCCGGGAACTCCCGCAGCAGCGCGGAATCCCCTTCGAAGCGCTCCAGCCAGCCGGCCGCGATGTCCTGGACCCGCACCAGACCGGCGGGACCGGGCACCCGCAGCGCCTGCGCCAGCTGGCCCCAGACCTCGGGCACCTGTTCGAGCGGCAGGGCGGACAGGTTCGTGTCCGTGCGGAGCCGCTCCTGCAGGGTCGCGCGGAACGACGGATCGTCCGCCAGCACCTGCACGGCCCCGCGTCCGTCCCACGCGCGCAGCGCGGTGAGGATCTGGTCGTGCACCTGCGGATTGTCCGTGTTCGGAGCCGCGAAGCGGATGATCGCGGGTGTGCCCTGCGCGGTGAGCACCGGGATGACGAGGGACTCGCAGCCGGCCCACGGACTGGTGGGCTGGGGGTCCGGGGTGAGCGACCAGCGGTCCTCGAGCTCCATGAGCATGAAGTCCAGCGCCCGGGTCCACGCATGCGTGTGCCTGGCCCCGTTGATCTCCGTCGCCGTGTCGTAGAGCACCTGCGGGACCTTCACGCGGCATCCTCCTGGGTCTGCTGGTCGACCTCGAAGCGGAGGTCCTGCGCACCCCCGGCCTGGGAGCGCGCGCGGGCACTGTCATCCAACCACGCCGCGAACGCCGCCGGAGGCAGCGACCCCCGCGCGCCCAGCAGCGAGACGGCCACCGAGTCCTCCGCGGACCGCATCGCGGCGCGTGCGGTCTCCGCATCGTGCGGGTCCTCCGGCAGGTCCCACGCGGGACGGTCCGAGGGGGTCGGCGAATCCGGCACCAGGGCCCCCACCGCCGCGACGACGCCCTGCAGACGCCCCACGCGGCCCGCGGTCCCGGAGCGGGCGGGGTCGTCGTCGGGCAGGTGGACGGCGGCGCGCTCGTACGCGTACTCGGCCGCGTAGCAGGCGGTGACGAGGGCGGCCGCGGGGGTCGGGGCGTCGGTCGCGGGCCCCGTGGCCCTGTCCCCGTCGTCCGGCTGGGAGTCGTCGGTGCGCCGGTCGCCGGCCGCGGCCTCGGCGGTGGGGGACTGCGCGGCCTCCTCCGCGGTCTGGACAGCGGTCGTGAGGCCGTCGGCCAGCGCGGACCGGACCTCCGCAGCCGTGTCCGCGTCCAGCCCGTCCAGATGCAGCAGCGCACCGGCGGTCACGTCGAGGAGGACGGCGGCGGTGGCGGAAGTCGTCGTCCCCAGATCGGGCAGGCCCTCGGCGACCCGTCGGGCGACGTCCCCCAGCCCCGCGGTGGCGTCCATGGGAGCGGGGTCCGGGTGCGGGGGAGCGACCGGCTCGTCCAGGTCCTCGGGCGGGTTCCACGGCGGCCCCACCGCCCGGGTGAAGGTCGTGATCGCGTCCTGCACGGCAGCGGGGCCCGTGTCCGTCCCGATCGCCGCGAGCGACCGGGCGACGGCGTCGCGCAGGAGGTCGTCGGCCGCCAGCTCCGGCAGATTCGGATCGCGGTCCAGGCGGATCCCGCAGCCGGTCAGCGCCGCGGTCGCAAGGCCCAGGGCCCCAACCAGAACGGTCCGGCGGATGGGACCGTCCGGTGCTGTCTCCCTGCGCATGCAGACAATCGTAGCGGCTGGTCGGTAGGCTTCTGGCGACGCGCAGACACGTCCCCCGGCGCACCCGAAAGGCACCCATGGCACTCCACACCGGCCCGATCCACGACGCACTCGCGACCCCACTGGCGGAGCAGGGCCTCGTCGTCGAGGACATCCGCGCGCACGCCGCCGGCCGTCACCGGACGCTCACGATCGTCGTCGATCTGGACGCGGACCACGCGGAGCCCGTGTCCGCGCAGGCGGTCACGGACGCGACCCGGACGATCTCCGCACTGCTGGACGGACTCGACGTGTGGGGCGACCACCCGTACACGCTCGAGGTGACCTCGCCCGGTGCCGAGCGCCCGCTCACGCAGCCCCGCCAGTTCCGCCGGGCTGTGGGCCGCCGGCTGCGAGCGGACCTGGCCGCCGCCGGCGCCGCGGGGACGGGGGAGGACGCCGAGGCCGTCGAGACGGTCGAGGCGACGCTCGTGTCCGCGGACGACGACGACGGGATCGTCCTCGAGGACGTGCGCGAGGGCGAACGGATCCCGTACGCGCAGGTGCGCGCCGCGCGCGTCGTCGTCTCCCTGCGCTGAGCGGGCGCGCGGTCGCCTATAGTGGTGACCTCGGGTGGCGCGCCTGACGGGCACGACCTCAGAGCGGACATGTCGCTCCGCACGGCCGCACGAGTGAGAGGGACGGGAACAGATGGACATCGATCTGAGCGCACTGAGGATGATCGAGGCGGACAAGGAGATCCCCTTCGACACCCTCGTCGAACTGATCGAGCAGGCACTCCTGCTGGCCTACCAGCGCACGCCGGGGGCCTGGCAGGACGCGCGCGCGGAGATCGACCCGAAGAACGGCCGCGCGATCATCTGGGCCGTCGAGTTCGACAACGACGACGTGCCGATCGGCGAGTTCGACGACACGCCGGAGGACTTCGGCCGCATCGCCGCGATGACCGCGCGCAACGTCATCCACCAGCGCCTGCGCGATGTCGAGGACGAGGCCGTCATGGGCACGTTCCGCAGCCGCGCCGGTGAACTGGTGTCCGGCCGCATCCAGCAGGGCCGCGACCCGCAGATGGTGCAGGTGGACCTGGGCGACGTCGAGGCGGTGCTGCCGCCGCACGAGCAGGTGCCGGGCGAGACCTATGAGCACGGCGACCGCATCCGCGTCGTGGTCGTCGACGTGCGTCGCGGCCTCAAGGGCCCGTCGATCACCGTCTCCCGGTCGCACCCGGACCTGGTGCGCAGGCTCTTCGCCCACGAGTCGCCGGAGATCGCGGACGGCACCGTCGAGATCGCCGCCCTGGCCCGCGAGGCCGGGCATCGCACGAAGATGGCCGTGCGCGCCCTGGCGCCCGGGGTCAACGCGAAGGGCGCGTGCATCGGCGAACTGGGTTCGCGCGTCCGCTCCGTCATGGCGGAACTGGGCCAGGAGAAGATCGACATCGTCGACCACTCCGACGATCCGGCTCAGTTCATCTCGCAGGCGCTCTCGCCCGCCAAGGTGCTGAAGGTGGAGATCCTCGACGCGGCCGCCAAGTCCGCCCGGGCCACGGTGCCGGAGGACCAGCTGTCCCTGGCGATCGGCAAGGAGGGGCAGAACGCCCGCCTGGCCGCACGACTGACCAATTGGAAGATCGACATCGTCGCAGGCTGACCCGCCGCGCGCGGCGGCGGACCGCGACCGGCACCGACCGCGCCCACGACGGGGGCGCACGGGCGGTGCTGTAGACTGGTCCGGTGTCGACGGCAGTGCGTGCTCCCCGGGAACCGATCCGGATGTGCATCGCCTGTCGCCGCAGGGAGCCCCAGCCGCAGCTGCTGCGACTGGCCGTGCTCCGCGCGGACGACGATCGGATCGTCGTCGACGCAGATCGCAGTCTCCCCGGCCGGGGAGCCTGGATCCACGATTCGGCCGCGTGCTGGAAGAAGGCACGTGCGAAGCGGGCCTTCGGTGCAGCGCTTCGCAGGCCGGGCCTGCCGGGCCCGGAAGCGGTGCCGATCGTGGACAGGGACCACAGGAAGCAGGTACTTCGAATGGATTCCGTGTAGTGAGTGTCACCCGATGACGACTCGAAACGACGGTCGTGAGCAGTGAGATGAGAACTGCGCGACCCTGATGCGGTCCTTCCTGCCCGGGAGGACCCGGACAGGAGAGAAGTGGCAAAGCCCCGTGTCCATGAGCTCGCGAAGGAGCTCGGCACAACGAGCAAGGAGATGCTCAGCACGCTCCAGGAGATGGGCGAATACGTCCGCTCCGCATCCTCGACGATCGAAGCTCCGATCGTCCGCCGCCTGAAGGAGAAGTACGCCGCGGACGGCAAGTCCTCCGGCGCCTCCGGCGGGAAGCCCGGCCCCAAGCCGGGAGCCGGGAAGCCCGCGGCCCCCAAGCCGGGTTCCGCACCCAAGCCCGGTGCTGCCAAGCCCGGTTCCGCCTCTGGCGGATCCGCGAAGCCCGGTGCTGCGAAGCCCGGTGCGGCCCCCGCGCCCAAGCCCGGTGCGGCGAAGTCGGCTCCGGCCGCGTCCCAACCGGCGGGTCAGCCCGCTCCGGCTCGCCCCGATTCCGCGGCGAAGCCCGCCGCTTCGGCGAAGCCGTCCGGTGGCGCGCCCAAGCCCGGTGCACCGGCGCCCAAGCCGGGAGCATCCGCGCCCAAGCCGGGTGCGCCCGCGCCCAAGCCCGGTGGCGGCCGTCCCGGCAACAACCCCTTCGCCACGGCGCAGGGGATGCCCAAGCCCGGCGCCAAGCCCGGACCGCGCGCACCGCGCGGCGGGGGCGGCGGACGTCCGGGCAACAACCCCTTCGCCTCGGCGCAGGGGATGCCCAAGCCCGGTGCGAAGCCCGGACCCAAGCCCGGTGGCGGTCCCCGCCCCGGTGCCGGCTCCGGTGCGCCCAAGCCAGGTGGCGGCGGTCCCCGTCCCGGCGCTCCGCGTCCGGGCGTGCCGCGTCCCAACCCCGGCATGCTCAAGAACTCCGCACTGGCCAAGCCCGGTGGCGGCGGTCGCGGTCCCGGTGGCGGCCCCGGCGGCCCCGGCGGTCCCGGTGGCCCCGGCGGCGCACCCGGCGGTCGCGGTCGTCCGGGCGGCGGTCCGCGCGGTTCCGGTCGAGGTCGCGGCAACACCCAGGGCGCCTTCGGGCGCGGTGGTGGTCGTCCCGCACGCGGTCGCAAGTCGAAGCGGGCGAAGCGCGCAGAGCTGGAGCAGATGCAGGCTCCGTCCGTGGGCGGCGTCAGCGTCCCCCGCGGTGACGGCACCACGCCCCTGCGGCTGCGTCGCGGTGCCTCGCTTGCGGACTTCGCAGAGAAGATCAACACGGATCCGACGAACCTCGTCACCATCCTCTTCCACCTGGGGGAGATGGCGACGATCACCCAGTCGCTCGACGAGTCGACCTTCCAGGTGCTGGCGGAGGAGCTGGGGTACAAGCTGGAGATCGTGTCCGCGGAGGACGAGGATCGCGAGCTGCTCGAGACCTTCGACATCGATCTGACGGAGGAGGGCGACGAGGAGAACATGGTCCCGCGCCCGCCGGTCGTCACGGTCATGGGTCACGTGGACCACGGCAAGACGAAGCTGCTGGACGCGGTCCGCCAGGCCAATGTGGCCGGCGGCGAGGCCGGCGGCATCACGCAGCACATCGGTGCCTACCAGGTGAGCGTCACGCACGAGGACCAGGAGCGTGCGATCACGTTCCTCGACACCCCGGGTCACGAGGCGTTCACGGCGATGCGTGCCCGCGGTGCGAAGTCGACGGACGTCGCGATCCTCGTGGTCGCCGCGGACGACGGCGTCATGCCGCAGACGGTCGAGGCCCTCAACCACGCGCAGGCGGCCGAGGTGCCGATCGTCGTGGCGGTCAACAAGATCGACAAGGAGGGTGCGAACCCGCAGAAGGTCATGCAGCAGCTGACCGAGTACAACCTGGTCGCGGAGGAGTACGGCGGCGAGACGATGTTCGTGCCGATCTCCGCGCTCAAGCGCGAGGGCATCGATGCACTGCTCGAGGCCGTCCTCCTCACGACGGACGCCGCGCTGGTGCTCGAGGCGGACCCGGACCGTCGGGCCCGCGGCCTGGCGATCGAGGCGAAGCTCGACAAGGGTCGCGGCGCCGTCGCGACCGTGCTGGTCGAGTCCGGCACGCTGCGCCAGGGCGACGCGATCGTCTGCGGCACCGCGCACGGCCGCGTCCGCGCGATGTTCGACGAGAACGGCAACCAGCTCGACGAGGCGGGGCCCTCGCGTCCCGTCCAGGTGCTGGGCCTGTCCTCCGTCCCCCGGGCGGGTGACACGTTCCTGGCGACCGGCGACGACCGGACGGCACGTCAGATCGCGGAGAAGCGCGATGCGCTCGAGCGGAACGCGCAGCAGGCGCGCAGCCGCAAGCGCATCAGCCTCGAGTCGTTCACGCAGGCGCTCGAGGAGGGGAAGGTCGACATGCTCAACCTCATCCTCAAGGGCGATGTGTCCGGTGCGGTCGAGGCCCTCGAGGACTCGCTGCTCAAGATCGACGTGGGCGACGAGGTCGACCTCCGCATCATCCACCGCGGCGTCGGTGCGATCACGGAGAACGACATCAACCTCGCGACGGTCGACAACGCGATCGTCATCGGCTTCAACGTGCGGCCGGAGGCCAAGGCGCGCGATCTGGCCGAGTCCGAGGGCGTCGACGTGCGCTACTACTCGGTGATCTACGACGCGATCGACGACATCGAGAGCTCGCTCAAGGGCATGCTCAAGCCGGAGTTCGAGGAGGCCCACGTGGGCTCTGCGGAGATCCGCGAGGTCTTCCGCTCCTCCAAGTGGGGCAACATCGCGGGCTCGATCGTCCGCGACGGCCTCATCAAGAGGAACTCGAAGGCGCGCCTGACGCGCGACGGCGTGGTCGTGGGCGACAACCTCACGATCGAGTCGCTGCGCCGGTTCAAGGACGATGCGACGGAGGTCCGCGAGGGCTTCGAGTGCGGCATCGGCCTGGGCAGCTTCAACGACATCCGTGAGGGCGACCTCATCGAGACGTTCGAGATGCGCGAGAAGCCGCGCGACTGAGCGCGGTCCCGTGATCGGGGGCGGCGGTGACGGCGCGTTCCGCGTCCTCACCGCCGCCCCCGACCGGTTCCACCCCAACACCATCATCCTCAAGGGAGAAGCCATGGCAGATCCGACCCGCGCGCGCAAGGTCGCCGACCGCATCAAGGTGAGCGTCGCGCAGACCCTGGAGAAGCGCGTCAAGGACCCACGTCTGGGCTTCGTGACGGTCACGGACGTGCGCGTCACGGGCGATCTCCAGAACGCGACCGTCTTCTACACGGTCTTCGGCTCCGACGCGGACCTCGAGGGGACCCGTGCGGCGCTGGAGTCCGCGAAGGGACTCATCCGGTCGGAGGTGGGCAAGGTGCTGCGCATCCGGCTCACCCCCACGCTCGAGTTCGTCGCGGACGCGGTCCCGGCCGCGGCCGCGGAGCTGGACGATCTCATCGCCCGCGCGCAGGCGCACGACGCCCAGGTCGCGGCACTGGCCCGCGATGCGCAGCCGGCGGGGGAGGCGGACCCGTACCGCCGCCCGCGCACGGAGGACGACGAGGTCACGGACGAGGACTGAGCCGCTCGCGATCCGTGATCATCACGGCGCTGTCACGTGACCGGTACAGTGGAAGGGCGCCGCGCAGCGGCGCCCTTCTTGCGTGTCACCTGCACTGATGCGGATGCGTTTGCACTCGCTCGGCAGATGAGTACACTTGCTCGAGGTAACGGAACGATCACGAAACTGTGAAGGAACGATCCGAGTGGGCAAGCATTCAACACCGCAGCAGTCCTGGGTGACCACCGCGCGCGATTTCGCGGGGGCGGTCGCCACGCTGCACCGCAAGCCGCAGGGGCGGCACAGCGGGGCGGACGTGGAGCAGACGACTGCGACCGGTGTGCTCCGGACGGTGCGCCAGCGACCCATGGTCGCCGCGATCGCACTGCCGGCCGCCGCGACCGTGGGGATCGTCGCCTCGACGTTCGCGCTGGGTCAGAACGAGTCCGGCGGCACGGTGACGGCGGAGGACTCGACGCAGGTCTCCGAGTCCCCGACGACCGAGGATTCGTCCACCGCGCCCTCGGAGGAGGAGCAGCAGGAGCAGCTCGACCGCGAGCGCGAGGAGTACGCGGAGTCCCTCCGGGAGGACGACAAGTACAGCGCGGCGGGGGAGTCCAGCCTCAAGGCGATGCCCAAGCCCACTCCGTCCCCGTCCACCCCTGCTGCGTCCTCGGCCTCAGCCGGTGTGGGCGACAGCAGCGGCGAGTCGACGGAGAGCGCGGATGAGGGCTCCGGTTCGGACTCGGGTTCCGGCGGTGTCTCCGACCAGGAGTGCTCGGTGTCGTCGGACATCGAGTCGGGCCTCACCCCCAACGGCCGCGCGGCCTACCGCGCGGTGTGCGCGGAGTTCCCCGAGGTCTCCTCCTACGGCGGCCGCCGTGCGGATCCGGGTTCGGATCACAACAGCGGCAACGCCGTCGACATCATGATCACGGGCGCCACCGGCGACCGCATCACGGAGTACCTCATCGCGAACAAGGACAAGCTCAACGTCAAGTACGTGATCTGGGAACAGAAGATCTACGCCTCCTACACCGGCTGGTCCGGCCGCCCCATGGAGGACCGCGGCTCCGCGACGGCCAACCACTACGACCACGTGCACGTGTCGGTCAACTGATCCGACCGCTGTGACACCTCCCCACGGACTCCTGCTGCTCGACAAGCCGCAGGGCTGGTCCAGTCACCGCGTCGTCTCGCGGGTGCGGAAGTGGCTGGGCACCCGCAAGGTGGGGCACGCGGGCACGCTCGACCCCATGGCGACCGGACTCCTGGTCGTGGGGGTGGGGCCCGCCACCCGTCTGCTCACCTTCGCGGTGGGCCTCGACAAGACGTACACGGCCACGATCCGGCTGGGTGCTTCGACGCCCACGGACGACGCGGACTCCGCACCCGACCGGTTCGCCCCGGACGCGGCTCTCGACGCCGCGGCCGGCGAAGGCATCGATGCGGCGCTGCCGCAGCTGCGGGGCGACATCCTGCAGACCCCCAGCGCCGTGTCCGCGATCAAGGTCGACGGTCGCCGTGCCTATGCGCGCGTGCGCGCGGGCGAGGACGTCGAGCTGGACGCGCGCCCCGTCACCGTCTCCCGCTTCGAGCGGGTCTCAGAACCGCGCCGGGAGTCCGTCGTCGACCCCCAGGGCCGCACCCGCGGCGTCGTCGACGTCGACGTTGTCGTCGACTGCTCGTCCGGCACCTACGTCCGCGCGCTGGCCCGTGACCTGGGGGCAGCCCTGGGAGTGCACGGGCATCTGATCCGGCTGCGCCGGACGCGCGTGGGCGACTACGCGATCGACGACGCGCGCGCGGTCCCGGACTTCGATGCGGACGTCCCGCCGCCCGTTCTGCTTCCCCCCGCCGAGGCCGCGGCCGGGCTGCTGGCCGTCCTCACCGTGACGGCGGAGCAGGCCCGCGACTTGCGGATGGGGCGGCGGATCCCTGCGGACGGGGGTGCGGACGGGGATGCGCCCCTGGTCGCCGTGCACCCCGGCGAACCCGCGGACCTCGTCGCTGTCGTCGACGTGCGCGAGGGTGAAGCGGCGCCTCGCGTCGTGTTCCCGGCGCCGTCCTGATCACGGTCGGGCCCTGATGCGGCGCAACCGGATCCGGTTGATCTCCAGGAAGCAACCGAATGAGGTTGCTACGAGAAATGCAACCTTTAACGGTTGACGTGGAGGCTCTCAGGCGTTTGACTGGGGGCATGTACGTCCTCACGATCGACCAGGTCGACTCGCGGTCGGGGGAGGATGCCGTGCCGCGACTGCTGCGCCTCCTGGCGCCCGTCGACACGACGCTCCCGTTCGAGCGGACCGCCGGCGACGAGGTCCAGGGAGTCCTCTCCGATCCCGCGCAGGTCCTCCTCGCGTGGCGCACCGCGGTGCGCGACGGGCACTGGTCCGCGGGGCTGGGGCTGGGCGAGGACGGCGAGCTGGGTGCGACGAGCCGCGCCTCCCGCGGCGGCCCCTTCCTGGCCGCCCGTGACGCGGTCGAGGACGCGAAGCAGGAGCCCTCGCAGGTCTCCGTGCGGGTCTCACCGGATGCGCCGACCACCGCCATGCGGGCGGCGCTCGACGCGCAGGCGGTCATCCGACTGCTGGCGATTCTGGTGCGGGGGAGGACCCCGGCGGGCTGGCGGATCGTCGACGCGGCCGCCGCGCGACCGGACGCGACGCAGGCGCAGCTGGCGGAAGAGCTGGACGTCTCCCGCCAGGCCGTCTCGAAGGCGCTGCTCGCCGCCCACATGCGCGAGGTGTCCGACGGCGAGGAGACCGCGGCCCGCCTGCTGAGCCGTGCACTCACCGCGTGTGCGGACGGAGGCGGACGATGAGCCCGGAACTCCTCGACTGGGTCACCGCACTGGGCGTGGGCGTGACTGCGGCACTCGCCGGCTGGCCGCTCACACGCTGGGCGCTCCACCTCGCAGCGGGACGCGATCGGATGCTGACGGATGTGCGGGCCCCGCAGGCGGAGGAGCCGCGGGACCCGGAGGGCGCCGCGGTCGCGACGTCACCACCGGAACCACCGATCGGCGCATCCCAGGACGCGGCCGAGGCCGTCGACGACGGGGCCGTCGGCACCGTGACCGTCGACGACGACGGCCTGCTGCGCGGGGGACTGTGGATCGGCCTGCTGGAGCGCCTCATCATCGCCGGCGGCGTGGCGCTGGGCGAACCCGCGGTCGTGGGGGTCGTCGTCGCGATCAAGGGGCTGGGCCGCGTGCCGGAGCTGCTCAAGAGCCCCACGGCCGGCGAGCGGTTCATGATCGGATCGCTCGCCTCCCTGGGCGTCGCCCTGGCCTGCGGCTCGATCGGCGGGGCACTGATCGGGTGATCGACTGCGATACTCTGGTCCGGGCTCCCGCGCCGCGGGCGACGCCGGGCCCCGGCCGTCGTCGCGGCCATCGCTGAACCGACGCTCTCCGAGAGGACGCAGGTGGACATCTTCCGCACGCCAGAGGACATGCCCCAGGACTACGACCGCACCGCGGTCACCCTGGGGAACTTCGACGGCGTGCACCGCGGCCACACGGTCGTCCTCGATGCACTGCGCGACAGTGCACGGCAGCGGGACCTCGCCTCCCTCGTCGTGACCTTCGACCCGCACCCGCGGCTGGTCCATCAGACAGATTCGCCCGTCGAGATGATCTGCGGTCTGCAGCAGCGACTGGGGCGCATCGCGGACACCGGCGTCGACGCGGTGCTCGTCCAGCACTACACGCTCGAGTTCGCGCAGCAGACCGCGGAGGACTTCGTGCTCGACTACCTGGTCCGCCGGCTGCGCGCACGACTCGTCGTCGTGGGCGCGGACGTGCGCTTCGGTCGGGACAACTCCGGCGACCTCGCCGCCCTCCAGCGGCTGGGCCGGGCGCACGGATTCGACGTCGAGGTGATCGACGAGGTGGGCGAGGGCGCCCGCTACTCCTCCAGCGCGATCCGGCGCCTGCTGGAGTCCGGCGACGTGCGCGCGGCCGCGCAGCAGCTGGGCTACGACCACACGCTCACCGGGACCGTCGTCCACGGCGAGAAGCGCGGACGCGAGATGGGCTTCCCCACCGCCAACCTGGCACTCGACGCCGAGGGGCTGGTCCCGGCGGACGGTGTCTACGCCGGCTGGATGACGTTCCCCGCTCGGGGGCTGCGCCTGCCCACCGCGATCTCCGTGGGCACGAACCCCACCTTCCACGGCGCGGTCCGCACCGTCGAGGGGCATGCGCTCGACGTCGCGTTCGAGGATCTGGACGTGTACGGGGACACCATGGAGGTGTCCTTCGTCGAGCGCATCCGCGGTCAGGTCGCCTTCCGCGGCATGGAGCCGCTCATCGCGCAGATGCACGAGGACGTCGACCGGGTCCGCGCTGTGCTACGCTGAACGCTGCCGTTTTCATCGGCCGCGGTTCCACAGTGCTCGCACACGAGGTGCGGGCGCCGCGCAGCGACACCACGGAGGACTCACATGGCTCTGGACCAGAAGGTCAAGCAGGAGATCATGAAGGAATACGCGACACACGAGGGCGACACCGGTTCTCCCGAGGTGCAGATCGCGGTCATGTCCCGTCGGATCAAGGATCTCACGGAGCACTTCAAGGAGCACAAGCACGACCACCACTCGCGTCGCGGACTGCTGCTCCTGGTCGGCAAGCGCCGCCGGATGCTCAAGTACCTGCAGCAGGTCGACATCGAGCGCTACCGTGCGCTCATCGCCCGCCTGGGTCTGCGTCGCTGATCGACCGGTCCCCGGACCGGCACCGGCGCCACGGAGCCCCGCACCACCCCACCGGTGGAGCGGGGCTCCCGTCGTCTGCGCGTCGCGGGGACCCGTCCGGGCGCGCGGCTTGCTACGATGGGCGGGTCCACCGCCGGTGACATCGTCGTCGGTCCTCGACAGTGGCCTCCGCAATCCGATGTGCGTGGGTCTCGATCGAAGGCCGCCGAACAGCGACGCGCTGACATGCAGCGCACGTCGCCGGCACTACTGCGCACGCCCCGCGAAGGATGGGGCCGGTGCGCATCATCACGCCGCCCGTTCACACGAGCGCGGCGGCAGAACGGAGACACCGTGGGTCTGAACCCCGAGTCCGCCGTCGCCCACATCGACAACGGGCGCTTCGGCACGCACACTGTCCGCTTCGAGACCGGCCGACTGGCCCAGCAGGCCGCAGGCAGCGTCTGCGCCTACCTGGACGACGAGACGATGCTGCTGTCCGCGACGACCGCCAGCAAGCGGCCCAAGGAGCACTTCGACTTCTTCCCCCTCACCGTCGACGTCGAGGAGCGCATGTACGCGGACGGCCGGATCCCCGGCTCGTTCTTCCGCCGCGAGGGCCGCCCGTCCACGGACGCGATCCTCACCTGCCGCCTCATCGACCGCCCGCTGCGCCCGTCCTTCGTCAAGGGCCTGCGCAACGAGGTCCAGGTCGTCGTCACCGTCATGTCGGTGGCGCCGGGCGTCCTCTACGACACGCTGGCGATCAACGCCGCGTCGATGTCGACCCAGCTGTCTGGCCTGCCCTTCAGCGGTCCGATCGGCGGCGTCCGCATCGCGCTCATCGACGGCCAGTGGGTCGCGTTCCCCACCCACGAGCAGCTCGAGGACGCCGTCTTCGACATGGCCGTCGCCGGCCGCGTCGTGGGCGACGACGTCGCGATCATGATGGTCGAGGCGGAGGCCACGGAGCGCGTCATCGACCTGGTCCGCGGCGGTGCCACCGCACCCACGGAAGAGGTCGTGGCGAGCGGCCTGGAGGCCGCGAAGCCGTTCATCCGCGAGCTCGTGCGCGCCCAGCAGGAGCTGGCAGACCGCGCCGCGAAGCCCACCGCGGATTACCCCGTCTTCCGCGAGTACCAGGACGACGTCTACCAGGCGGTCGAGGAGCTGGCGCTCGAGCAGCAGACGAAGAACTTCCAGATCGCGGACAAGCAGGAGCGCGAGGCCGCGGGCGACGCCCTGCTGGACTCGCTCTACGAGCAGCTGGGCGAGCGCTTCGAGGGACGCGAGGGCGAGATCGCCGGTGCCCTCAACGCGCTCACCAAGCAGGTCATCCGCAAGCGGATCCTCACGGAGCAGATCCGCATCGACGGGCGCGGCCTCAAGGACATCCGTCCGCTCACCACGGAGACCGGCGTGCTCCCGCGCGTCCACGGCTCCGCCCTCTTCGAGCGCGGCGAGACACAGATCCTGGGCGTCACGACGCTCAACATGCTCAAGATGGAGCAGCAGATCGACTCGCTGTCACCGGTCAAGTCGAAGCGCTACATGCACCACTACAACTTCCCGCCGTTCTCCACCGGCGAGACCGGTCGCGTGGGCAGCCCCAAGCGCCGCGAGATCGGCCACGGTGCACTGGCCGAGCGCGCGCTCATGCCGGTCCTGCCCACCCGCGAGGAGTTCCCCTACGCGATCCGCCAGGTGTCGGAGGCGCTGGGCTCCAACGGCTCGACCTCGATGGGCTCCGTCTGCGCCTCGACCCTCGCGATGCTCCACGCGGGCGTGCCGCTGCGCGCACCCGTCGCCGGCATCGCGATGGGCCTCGTGTCCGACGTCATCGACACCCCGCAGGGGCCGCAGACCGCGTACGCGGCGCTGACGGACATCCTGGGCGCGGAGGACGCGTTCGGCGACATGGACTTCAAGGTCGCCGGCACCCGTGACTTCATCACGGCGATCCAGCTGGACACGAAGCTCGACGGCCTGCCCGCCGCGGTGCTGTCCGCGGCGCTGACCCAGGCCCGTGAGGCGCGCCACGCGATCCTCGACGTCATGGGCGAGGAGATCGACGCACCGGCGGAGATGGCCCCCACCGCTCCGCGCATCATCTCCGTCAACATCCCGGTCGACAAGATCGGCGAGGTCATCGGGCCCAAGGGCAAGATGATCAACAGATCCAGGAGGACACGGGAGCGCAGATCAGCATCGAGGACGACGGCACTGTCCTCATCGGCGCCTCCGACGGCACGGCGGCGGAGGCCGCCCGCAGCGCGATCAACGCGATCGCGAACCCGCAGGTCCCGGAGGTGGGCGAGCGCTACCTGGGCACGGTCGTCAAGCTCATGAGCTTCGGCGCCTTCGTGTCGCTGAGCCCGGGTCGCGACGGCCTGCTGCACATCTCGGAGCTGCGCAAGCTCAACGAGGGCAAGCGCGTCGAGGACGTCGAGGACGTCCTGGGCGTGGGCCAGAAGGTCCAGGTCGAGATCACCAAGATCGACGACCGTGGCAAGCTGTCGCTCGTCCCCGTCGTCGACGAGGCCGACGAGACCGCTGCCCAGGAGAGCGCCGAGGAGGCCTGAGCACGCCATCGTGAGTGAGATCCTCTCAGCCGGGGAGGGCGGTCGCATCGAGCGCACCGTCCTCCCCGGCGGCATCCGCATCATCACCGAGACCGTGCCGGGTCTGCAGTCGGAGACCGTCGGCGTGTGGGTGGGTTCCGGCTCGCGCCACGAGACGGACCTGACAGCCGGGTCGACGCACTTCCTCGAGCACATGCTCTTCAA
>DYUK01000032.1 GCA_020743695.1 Brevibacterium senegalense
GAGTCCGGGGACGTCCACACCGTCGCTGCGGTCACCGCGACGTAGGCCGTGTCGCCCTTCGAGAGCTTGCCGTCCGACTGTGCGCGCAGAGCGACACCGTCGTCCGTGCCTCCGGACATGTCCGGGGCGGCGAGGGCGGGCTGTGCGATGAGCGCGCTCATGCACAGCCCGATGATGGGCAGGAGTGCTTTCGCATTCACAGGATTCTCTTTTCGGTCAGCACCGGCCGCAGTGCGGCAGGTCCCGGTGCATGGGGGAAGACACCGTTTCACCCTCGAGGGTAACGGCTGACCGCGCGCTGCGTAAACCTCGGGGAGGGCGGGAGAACCGTTGAGGTGCATGCACGGGCCTGAGAACTCGCACGCGCGTGCGGGCCGGCTGCGTGCACCTCGACGACGCCAGCGGGGCCAGCGAGTCTGCGGATCAGCTGCGCTCGAGCCCGAACTCCTGGGCGAGCGCCTCGACCGTGTCGACGCGCGCCGGCTGGGTGTCCAGCGGATCATCCGGGCGGGCACCCGCGATCGGGTGGACCATGATCTCGTCCACCCCGAACTCCTGTGCGATCTCACGCAGGCGGTCCGCGACCTGGGTTGCGGTGCCCACGGCCCACGAGTCCCACATAGACTCGCCCACCCTGCGGTGGCCGTCGGTCAGGACGGACTCGACGTCCTCGCCCACCAGGCGCTGCGCCTCGAGCGGGGTGCCCAGGCGCAGCTGGCCCATCTGATAGACGTGCGGCTGCACGAGGTCCCACGCCTCCTGGGCGGTCGACCCCACCGCCGCGTTGACGGTCACGAAGGTCCGCGGCTCGTCGCCGTGCTGCGACGGCTCGAAGGAGTCCCGGTACAGCTGGATCGCGGCGGCGGTGCCGCGACCGGCGAAGTGGTTGGCGAAGACGTACGGCAGGCCCAGCGCGGCCGCCAGCTGTGCGGAGTAGCCACTGGATCCCAGCAGCCACACGTGAGCCGGGTCGTCGACGCGCGGTGAGGCGTGCAGGGTGTGCTGTCCCGTGCGCACCGGGAACGTCGCGCCCGCGGGGGTGAGCAGCGCGAGGATGTCCATGATGTGCTGCGGGAACTGCTCGACCGGGTCGATCGGGTTCCCCTGCAGGTCGACCATGCGTCCCTCGCCCAGGTGCCCGCGCATCGCGGCGGACGTGTACGGGTCCGTGCCCGGCGCCCGCCCGATCCCCAGATCGATCCGGTCGCCGTAGACCGCGGACAGCAGTGCGAACTGCTCTGCGACCGCCAGCGGGGCGTGGTTGGGCAGCATGACCCCGCCGGAACCCAGGCGGATGCGGGTGGTGCGCTGTCCCAGGTGCATGAGCTCGAGCGCCGGCGATGTCGAGGCGACGGCGGGCATGTTGTGGTGCTCGGCCACCCAGTAGCGGTGGAACCCGAACCGGTCAGCGGTCTCCACCAGCTCCTTCGATGCCGCAAGGGCCTGGCCGGTGGTCTGCCCCCGTCTGACGGGGATGAGGTCGAGGATCGAGAGCGCCGGTGAAGTCGTCATACCTGGGTGAACGTGCCGGTCGCGCTGGATCATCCCATCAGCGGCGCGACCCTCACCCGCGCACAGACCGGACCGCCTGCCGGAATCGGCCGCCAGCCGCCTGCGTGGGGGGATAGCCTGTGCGCACGCACGGCACTCGCGTGCGCGACAGTGACGACGGAGGAGTGGACAGTGGAGGATGAGCACCCGGACACGCGCACCAGCGCAGCGAAGGAGATCGGGCAGACCGGACCGCACGATCCTGTCGCACAGCGTCGCACGGAGCGCAATGCGCGGATCGCCGTCACGATCTTCCCGCTCCTCGTCATCGCCGGAGGAGTGATCGGGTTCCTGGGGAGCGACTCGATCAGCGCACTCGCCCCCACCATCCCGTGGGGACTGGGCGTCATCATGTTCTTCATGGGTGTCACGCTCACCCTGCCGGACTTCGCACGCATCGCCAAGCGCCCCTGGGTCGTCGCGCTGGGCACCGGCAGCCAGTTCATCGTCATGCCTGTGGCGGGCTGGGCCATCGCGCAGCTGCTGGGGCTGCCGCCCGCCTTGGCGATCGGCGTGATCCTCGTGGGCTGCGCCCCGGGCGGTACCGCGTCGAACGTCGTCACGTACCTGGCGAAGGGCGACGTCGCCCTGTCCGTCTCCGTCACGACCGTGTCGACCCTGCTGGCACCGCTCCTCACTCCCGTGCTCACTCTCTGGTTGGCCGGCTCCTACATGGACGTATCAGCCGGCGCCATGATGGTGTCGATCGTGCAGACCGTGCTCGTCCCCGTCATCGCCGGAGTCGTCGTGCGCGCGCTCTTCTCACGCCTCATCGATCTGCTGGGGCCTGTCCTCCCCTGGCTGTCGACCGTCGCCATCGCCTACGTCGTGGCGGTCGTGGTCGCCGGTTCCGCCGGTTCGCTCATGACCGCAGGCGCCCTGGTGTTCGTCGCGGTCATCCTGCACAACGGAGTGGGACTCACGCTGGGCTACGTCGCCGCCCGCCTCGCAGGCCTCAGAACGGCGGAACGTCGGGCTCTGTCCTTCGAGGTGGGACTGCAGAACTCCGGACTGGCGTCCTCACTGGCCGCGACCCACTTCCCCACCGAGCCGACCGCCGCGCTTCCCGGTGCGGTCTTCTCCGTGTGGCACAACGTGTCCGGTGCGATCCTCGCGGCCCTCTACGCGCGCCGGCCGATCACGGACTGAGGCGGCCCGACACTCCAGCACGTCGGGGTCAGACGGCGTGCAGCGAGAGGCCGGGCAGCGGCAGGCCGTGGACCCGGGTCTCCCAGTGCTGACCCGGGCGGATCGGGTACGCGCGGGGGACGGTGCCGGTCGTGACGATGTCACCCGGTCGCACGATCACATGACCGTGCACCCGCGCGCTCTCCTCGACGAAGTGCCGCAGCGCTGACAGTGGCCCGCCCAGCACGTCCGCCCCTGTTCCAGTGCCCTGGGTCCCGTCGTCGCTGCGGATCTCGATGCTGAAGTCCCCGAGCGACCGCGCCCACTCGTCCCGGTCCGCCTCACTCACCGCGAACCACGCTCCGGTGGCCAAGCCGCCATGGAGTCCTGCCGCCGCCATCGTGTCCGCCGGCCGGAACGTCCACCCGGGATACGGGCAGCGCACGATCTCGAAGGAGTGGCTGACCCCGTCGATCGCCTCGAGCAGCGCCCGCTCATCGGCACCCACCCGCGGGACCGCGGAGAACCGGAACGCGATCTCCGCCTCGATCTGCGGTTCCGTCAGGCCGACGAGCGACCACTCCCCCGCGCGCAGATCGTCTCCCGGTTGCGCGAGTGGCCGCGTCGTCGTGTCGTACATCGGTCCCCAGATCGGGGCGCGGACCCCGTACTGGTCCCAGATCGTCCGGTTCGTGAAGCCGATCTTCCAGCCGATGACCCGCTCGCCCGCGTTCTCGCGTTCCTGTCGCACCAGGTCGGCGATCGCGTAGGCATCAGCCACCGTCAGATCCGGATGCTCGTCCGTGAGCGGGGCGATCGACTCACCGCGTGAGTACGCCCCCGTGATCCGCGCGGCACAGGCGGCCAGGGTCTCGTCGTTCCCACGCTTCACATCCATGTGATCGTCCTCTCACCCACCGTGTGAGCGTCAGTCTCGCATCCCCCACGGAATCGAAGGAGCCCGCCGATGCCCGCATACTTCATCGCGACGATGACCGTCCACGATCCCCAGACCTACCGGAAGTACACGGCCCTCACCCCAGGGCCTGAGCGAAACCCTTCTCCAGCACGTCGAACGCCTCTTCCAGCAGCGCGTCGCTGATGGTGAGCGGCGGCAGGAACCGCAGCACGTTGCCGAAGGTGCCCGTCACCAGCACCAGCACGGCGTTCGCCGCGGCGTGGTCCGCGACCGCCTTCGCGAGTTCCGGATTGGGGTCGATCGAATCGCGCTGCACCAACTCGATCGCCTGCATCGCCCCGCGCCCGCGCGCATGCCCGATCTCCGGGTGCTTCGACTGCAGCGCCTCGACGCGGCGGACGATGATCTCGCCGATCTCCACGGCCCGCTCCAGCAGCCCGTCGTTCTCGTACGCCTCGATCGCGCCCAGCGCGGCGGCCGCGGCGGTGGGGTTCCCGCCGTACGTGCCGCCCAGACGACCGGGCCCCACGGAGTCCATGATCTCCGCACGCCCGGTCACCGCGGCCAGCGGCAGTCCGCCCGCCAGGCCCTTCGCCGTCGTGACGAGGTCCGGGACGATCCCCTCGTGCTCGGAGGCGAACATCGTCCCCGTCCGCGCGAACCCGGCCTGCACCTCGTCCGCGACGAACACGATCCCGTTGTCCCGCGCGTAGTCGGCCAGCGCCGGCAGGAAGCCCTCCGCCGGCACGATGAAGCCGCCCTCGCCCTGGATGGGCTCGATGACGATCGCCGCGACGTCGTCCGCGCCGATCTGCTTGTCGATCATCGTGATCGCCCGTGCGGCCGCGTCCTCGCCGGACACCTTCGTCCCGGCCGCCGCGTCATCGCGGTACGGGTACGACATGGGCGCGCGGTACACCTCGCCCGCGAACGGTCCGAACCCCTTCTTGTACGGCGCCGCCTTCGACGTCATCGCCATCGTGAGGTTGGTCCGGCCGTGGTACGCGTGGTCGAACACGACGACCGCGTTGCGCTTCGTGTGGGCGCGCGCGATCTTGACCGCGTTCTCCACGGCCTCCGCACCCGAGTTCAGCAGCACCGTCCGCTTCTCATGATCCCCCGGCGTCAACCGGTTGAGCGCCTCCGCGACCTCGACGTACGACTCGTACGGGTTCACCATGAAGCAGGTGTGCGTGAACGCGGCCAGCTGCTCCTGCGCCCGCGCGACGACCCGCTCGTTCGAGTTCCCCACGGTCGTGACCGCGATGCCCGACCCCAGGTCGATGATCCGGTTCCCGTCCGCGTCCTCGAGGATCCCGCCGCCGGCCGCGACGACGTAGGCCGGCATGCTCGAACCGACTCCCGGCGCCACCGCCTTCTTCCGCCGCGCCTCCAACTCCTGGGACCGTGGTCCCGGGATCGCCGTGTTGATCTTCCGCTCCTGCGGCAGCCCTGGGCCGCCCACTGCTCCGTGTGCCATACCTCGAACCTAATCGTCGCCGAGGCCGCTGTCACCACCCTGCCCACGTCGCCTGCGGACTGCGGCGATGAGCTGCTCCTCCGCGTCCGCCCCCGCCCGGATGCCGCCGGGCAGGCGGATCATGTACCAGATGCCGATGAGCATCCAGACGCCGAACATGATCCACGCAGGCCACCCCAGGTCCGTCGACCACGGGGTGAGCGGCAGGTAGAGGGCGAACATCAAGGCGGTCAGGATGACGGAGATGACCCCGATGATCGTCCCGCCCGCGGAACCCGCCCCGCCCACGCGCATGGGGCGCTCCATGTCCGGCTCCCGGCGACGCAGCAGGAGGAAGACGACGGAGACGAGGAAGTAGGCGATGATGATCGCCGGCGATCCCGCGTTCACGACCCAGTCGATCATCCCGGAACCCAGGAACGGCGCGATGCCCGCCAGCACGCTGATGAGGATGACGGCGTTGGCGGGCGTGCGGTACTTCGGGTGCAGTCGCCCCAGCCAGGCCGGGATCATCCCGGCCCGCGCCATCGAGAACATGAGGCGCGAGGCCCCGATGAGGAACGCGTTCCACGAGGTGAGGATGCCCGCCAGCCCGCCGGCGATGACGACGGTTCCCCAGATCTCGTGGCCCAGCAGGACAGCGAGCGCGTCCGCGGTCACGAGGTCGTGGTTCGCGAGGTCGGCCGACGGGATCGCCATCGACGACGTGAAGATGATGAGCAGGTACCACGCGATCGCCATGAGGACGGAGACGACCACGAGCCGGCCGATCTTCCGCGGTGGGATCTTGACCTCCTCCGCGGACTGCGGGATGACGTCGAAGCCCACGAACAGGAACGGCACCGCGACCAGGACCGCGATCATCCCGGGGGCGCCGCCGGTGAAGAGCGGCTGGGCGTTCGACGGCTCGCTGCCCACGATGACGCCCAGGATGAGGAACAGCCCCACCAGCAGCAGGAAGCACACGATGAAGGTCTGCACGAGGGACGCCGTGCGGATGCCGCGCACGTTGATCCAGCCCATGATGACGGCGGCGACCGTGCCGGTGAGCGCCCA
>DYUK01000033.1 GCA_020743695.1 Brevibacterium senegalense
TGGCCGATGCCGCGGACGGTGCGGAGATCACCGACGGCTCGTACCTGCCGCGTCTGGCTCGCGCTCGGAAGATCCAGGAGCTCGCCTCGTCGTACGGCCTCTGGAACGCGTGAGGGGGGCGGTCGCTGGGCTTCGGCTTGCGGAGCAACCGGGCCCGCACCTCTTCGTATGTCATTGCGGGGGTCAGCCACTCCTCACACCCCAGCCGTTGCGGGGCCGCGTCCTCAAGAGGATGGTTGCCTCCCGCCGCTGCGGTGGGAGTGCTCTGCCGCCAGCCGGTCGAGGAACTGGCGCATGTGTGTCGACCTCGTGACGCGGAAGTAGGCCCAGCCGGCGTCGCGGAAGAGTTCCTCCCGACGGATGTCGGAGTCCCACTGGCGTGAGTCGGTCCTGTGATGGTCGCCTTCGTACTCGATCGCGATGAGCAAGTGCGGATACGACAGGTCCGGGTGAAAGGTGATCCCGGCGATCGTGACCGGGTGCGCGACCTGGGGTTCCGGCAGTCCCTCCAGCATGACCGTGCGACGCAGCTGGGTCTCCTGCGGCGAACCGACACCCGTGCGCACATGCGGGAGGACGCGCAGCAGACGGGCACTCCCCCGGAAACGCGGCCAGGACGGGACGTGGTCGAGCAGCTCCCGAGGTGTGACGGACGGCGGTCCGTGCCAGTCCCCGCACACGCCCTCGAGAAGCTCGTGCAGCTCGACGTCCGTGAGGGTGCCCGCGACGTCCCGGAGGGTGGCGGCGAGTCCCGTCAGGCGGATGCCGTACGCATCGAGGACATCGAGAGCCTCAAGACGGTGGGACACGACCTCGTCCCGACGGTCCACCCCGTTCGTCGACGACGCATGGATGAGTTTCTCCCGCTGCTGCGACCGTGGCAGTACCCATCCGTGCAGCAGAGCGGCCGTCGTATGGGATGCCACTGCATCCGGACGCGCGATCTGGAGCGCGGCCGTCTGCAGACGAACCTCCAGCCAGCGGTCATCGATCCATCGAGGCACCTCGATCGTCCGCTGCCGGGTCGGATGAGCGAAGACACCGCGCAGCACACGGGTGAGCCCGGCTTGCTGCGTCAGGTGGTACGGCGACATGCCCATGTCCTCCAAATTGGACCGGTGCACCAGTTCCGGCACTGCGACGAGACGCATCTGCTGGGCGGGGACACCGATATGGGTGGCAACCCGATTCTCCATGCGGCGGACTGTAGGCGCTTGCGCGATCCAGCGGGGAGAACGTGCGCACCCGTGGACTCGGAACGCGTCATCCACACACGCCCGTGCTCATGCCGGGGCACGCGTACTCACAACCGCGGCACGCTCGCCCCGATGTCCCTGTCTCCGGAACTCGCCTGCGATTGAGATCGGGATCTGTCGGTTGAGATCGGGATTCACACAGGGTTCAGGTACCGAAATCCCGTTGGTCAATCGCCGGATCCCGATCTCAATCGAACGACTGCCACATCAGACAGGCGACTAGACGTGGCGCAGCGCAGAGAGGCACGTGGCGCAGCGCAGGAAGAGGCGTGGCGCCGCACGCGACTGGGTGAAGTAGCGCATTCGAGCAGCGCTCCCCCACTTCCCGCACTGCGCCTCGTAGACTTGCGACCAGTGAACGATCGCTCAAACATAGACGTGAGCGGTGAGACGAGGAGTTGAGGAGCGACATGGGAGTTCTGTATCTGGTGCGGCACGGGCAGGCATCGTTCGGCACGGACGACTACGACCGGCTCTCCGACACGGGGCATCAGCAGGCCCGCATCACCGGCGCGCACCTCGCGTCTCTGGGCGTCCGTCCCACCCGCGTCCTCCACGGGTCGATGCTCCGCCAGCAGCAGACAGCCCGGGGCATTCTCGAAGGGCTGGGGATCGAGGACACCATCCCCACCCGCGTGGACTCCGGGTGGAACGAGTACTCGGCGTGGAGCATCACGGGTGCCCTCTCCGACACGGATCCCCGCGCCTCACACGACTCCCGGGTCTTCCAGGACGAGCTGGAGCGCGGCATCGCACGATGGGCGGACAGCCGGAACGACGGGGACTACGAGGAGACCCACTCCGCATTCACCACACGTGTCGACCGCGCCTTCGACGACGCGCGCGCGGCCACCGGGAGTGGCGAGAGCACCCTCATCGTCTCGAGCGCCGGGTCGATCGGGTGGACCGTCGCCCGTCTCATGGGCGGCGACTTCGACCAGTGGATGGCCTTCACGCGCGTGACGATCAACACCGGCATCACGAAGATCGTCACCGGCCGCGGCGGCGTCAGCCTCGTCTCGTTCAACGAGCACACGCACCAGCAGCCGGAGATGGTCACCTACCGCTGACCTGCGCCCAGCCCGGGCACGGCACACATCCTGGACCCCGCACACTCGTCCCCGGCGACGTCCGGCTGCAGCGCGGACTACACACCCCGCATCACACCAAGCGGCCCGGGGCGCGGAATGCCGACGCACTGTCGGCACTCCACGCACCGGGCCAGAGCCTCAGCCCCTCCGGGACCTCACCTCCGGGCGCTCACTCCTTCCGACGGCCGAAGCCGAACCGCTTCTTCTCCCCCGGCTCCTGGCCCTGCTCCTGACCGGACCGACGATCGAAGACGCCGGTCGTCCGGGAGATCCGGTAGTCGATCCGTTCGTCGACACGCGAGTCGACCTGCCCGCCGAACGCATCATCGAAGTCGTCGGCCAGCTGGCGGCTGAACCGTTCGTACCGGGCCCGCAACTCGATCTCGTCCCGGCGCTTCTGGTCCTGACTCAGGTTCCGGAACGTGGCCCAGCACATGAGCAGGAGGATCACACTGAAGGGAAGCGCGGTCGCGAGCGATCCCGCCTGCAGCGCGGTGAGACCGCCGGACAGCAGCAGCCCGATCGCCAGCAGCCCCTCGAGCATCGCGAACAGGACGCGTGACCACGTGGGCGGGTTGGGATGACCGCCGGAGGCGAGCATGTCCACCACCAGCGAACCGGAGTCAGACGACGTGATGAAGAAGATCGCAACGAGGACGATCGCGATGACCGACAGGATCGACCCCAGCGGCAGACCGCCCAGCATGTCGAACAGCGCGGCCTCCGGGATGACACCTTCGACCGGATCGACGAGGCCCGCCTCTCCGAACAGCTGGCGGTGCAGTCCCGCACCTCCCATGATCGCGAACCAGATGAAGCCGACCGTCGTGGGCACCAGGAGGACTCCGGCGATGAACTGGCGGACCGTGCGGCCGCGCGAGATGCGCGCGATGAACACGCCGACGAACGGAGCCCATGCCATCCACCAGCCCCAGTAGAAGATCGTCCAGGACGCGGACCACGCCGCACCGTCCTCACCGGTGTAGGCACCGGCGTCGAAGGTCATCCCCAGCACTTCAGCCAGGTAGACGCCCACGGACTGCGCGAGGTTCTGGAAGAGGAACAGCGTGGGCCCCAGCAGCAGCACGGAGATCAGCAGGATCCCCGCCATGCTGAGGTTGATGTTCGACAGCCACTTGATGCCGCGTCCCAGACCGGAGATGACGGACGTCGTCGCAAGGAGGGTGATGATGACGACGAGGATGACGAGCAGCGTGTTGTCCACGCTGTCCACCACGCCCATCGCCATCATGCCGGACGAGATCTGCTGGACGCCCAGGCCCAGCGACGTCGCGATGCCGAAGAGGGTCCCGAAGACGGCCAGCACATCGATGAGGTCGCCGATCCATCCCTTGACCCGCTCGCCGAAGATCGGCTCCAGCGCCCACCGGATGGAGACCGGACGGCCGCGGCGGTGAATCGCATAGGCCAGCGCCAGTCCGATGACGGCGTAGCAGGCCCACGGGTGCAGACCCCAGTGCACGAAGGTCTGCGCCATGGCCAGCAGCGCGACCTGACTCTCGCTGCCCGGCAGGACCGAGGTCACTCCGTCCACCGTCTCCGTGCCCGGCCAGCCCGGCTTGGGACCGCTCGTGGCGAAGGTGAGCGGCTCGCCCACGCTGTAGAAGACGAGGCCGATGCCCATGCCGGCCGCGAAGAGCATCGCGAACCACGACAGGACGCCGAACTCCGGCTTCTCCCCGTCACGGCCCAGCGTGATCTTGCCGAACCGGCTGAACGCGATGATGATCGCGAACACGATGAACACGGCGATGACGATCTGGTAGAACCAGCCCAGGTTCGTGACGATCCAGTTCTGCGTGCCCGTCAGGACCGTGTCCGCCGCGTTCGGGGCGATGATCGCGAAGAGTGCGAACCCCAGGACGAAGATGAGCGAGGGCCAGAACACCCGCGGCGCGATGGTGCCCTTCCCCAGCCGCACGCCCTGCTTGATGAGCTTGGCGGTGATCTCCTCGTCGGTGTCTGAGTCCTTGATCTTCATCCGGGGGTGCACCTCCCCGGTGACGACCGTCTGTGCGCCGTCGGATGGCGGTGCACTGTCCGGCTCCGCCGCGATCGGTGTCTGGGTCTCACTCTTGTTGTCAGCTGAGACCGCAGTCCCCGCCGTCTCGGTCGGTTCTGCTTCGTGCTCCGGGTTCGCCATCGCGCCTCCCTGTCGACTGCAGCGATCCGCGGCGTCGTACTGCGCGGACGTCCGCTGGGGGACGCCGGAATCGCATGGAACTCTCCCCAGTCAATCAGAGATCCGCCAGGTCGGCAGGATTCGGGGCGCTGTCAGCACCCTGCGGAACCCTGCGGCTCGCCCTCAGAGGGCCATGAGCCCCCGCACGGTCTCGACCACCTGGACGCCCGCCAGGACGGTGAAGAGGACGAGGCACAGGACCAGCACGGAGTTCGACAGCCACCCGTTGCGCAGCGACGCCGCCACGGATCCGCGGTTCAGCAGGATCAGCAGCAGCACCGCCAGGATCGGCAGGATGAACGAGCTGATCGCGGCGTACACGAGGACCAGCGTCACGGGCCGGTCGTAGCCCAGCACCCGCTCGACCGTCAGCAGCCCCAGGGTGCAGACGGTGAGCCAGACCAGCGCGATCTTGAACTCGACCGCCTTCGCGGACATCGCGAACTCCGGCGCGTCCTGATGCGGGTACCGGCGGATGACGCGCAGGCAGTCGCCGGTCACGTACGCGATGCCCTGGAACCCGCCCAGCAGACTCGAGTACGTCACGCAGAAGAACGCCAGCAGGAACAGCACCCACGCCCACGCACCCAGCTGATCGCCGATCAGATCGCCCACCTGGAACACCGCGTCGTTGCTCTCGATCGTGTGCCCCTGCCCGAACAGCCAGAACGCGCCCACGACCGTCATCGCGACGGCGAACACGCCGATGAGGATGTAGCTGAAGGCGAGGTCCACGCGCACAACGCTCTTCCACGTGGGTCCGCTCCACCGCTTCTCCTGCACGAAGTACGTGTAGGCCATGATGCCGGTCGCACCGCCCACGCCGCCGATGAGCGACAGCACCGCCAGGGGCGAGTCGCTGGGGTAGACCGGCACGATCGTCTGCATCGCGGTCCGCTGTGCGTCGCCGTCGCCCAACGACCCGATCGCCAGGGAGACGATGCCCAGGAACATGAGGATCGCGAAGCCCACCATCGCCTTCTCGACCGCGCTGTACCGGCCGATCCACAGCAGCACGACGGCGGACGCGACCAGCACCAGCAGGGTCGGCCAGAACGGCAGCGCGGGGAACAGCGCCTGGACGACGAGGGTCGTGATCGCCGCGACGCCTGCGCCGAAGAACAGCCCCACCAGCAGCTCCGCGATGAGCAGGAGCATGGGGAACAGTCGACCCCCCGCGTCCGTCGCATGTGACAGGAACGACCGGTCCGCCGTCAGCTGCAGGCGGGCGATCGCCTCGGACAGCCCGTACTTGAGCAGCAGGCCCACGACGAACACCCAGACGAGAGCCAAGCCGAACACCGCGCCGGAGTTGAGCGTCGTGACCATGTCGGAGGCGCCCACGCTCGCCAGCGCCAGCACGATGCCGGGTCCCAGCATCCGCACGTACCCGGTCCACCGGGTCGGTGCGACCGGTGCCTCCGCCGCCGAGGCCCCGGCCGGCACGGTCTGCCCCGCACCCGCCGCTCCCCCACCGTGGGTCGCGGCACCTCCACCGACCCCGGTTCCTGCGCGGGTCGCGTCCTGCTCTGCCATGTCGTCCGTTCCTTCCGATCCTCTGCATGACGGAGCGGCCGGGTCGTGTGCGATCCGGCCGCTCCGTGCTGCTCAGCTGTCGCGCATTCTGCGCGGGGGCTCAGTCCTCCGTCAGGTTGACTGCGGCCGCGTGCGCGGCGTCCGCTGCGGCGGCGACGGTCTGCACGATCTCCGCCGTGACTTCGGAGTCGACCGCCAGGACGGACAGTGCGTTGCCGCCCTCGGAGGCGCGCGACACCTGCATGCCAGCGATGTTCACGTTGTTGCGGCCCAGCGACTGGCCGAACATGCCGATGACGCCGGGACGGTCGACGTACTCGAAGATGAGCAGGTGGTCCGTCAGGGTGATCTCGAGCTCGAAGCCGTTGACCTCGACGAGCTTCTGCACCTGCTTGGGGCCGGTGAGCGTGCCGGACACGGACACCCGGTCGCCCGAGGCCGTGGTCGCCACGAGCGTGATGACGTTGCGGAAGCCGTCGGCCACGCTGGAGGTCGTGAGCTCCGTGTCGATGCCGCGCTCCTCCGCCAGCACGGGGGCGTTGACATAGGAGACGGGCACGTCGACGCGACCGCGGAACAGGCCCTTGAGGGCTGCGAGCTTGAGAGCGCCCACGTCCTTCGACGCGATCTCGCCCTTCACCTCGACCTTGAAATGGGTGACGGTCTCCGTGAGCGCGGCGACGATGCGGCCCAGACGCTCGGTGAGCGGGATGCCGGGGCGCACGTCCTCATCGATGCGGCCGCCGGCCACATTCACCGCGTCCGGGACCAGTTCCCCGGCCAGTGCCAGGCGGACGGAGCGGGCGACGGCGATGCCGGCCTTCTCCTGCGCCTCGTCCGTCGAGGCGCCCAGGTGCGGGGTGACGTTGACGGCGTCCAGCTCCATGAGCGCGGAGTGCTCCGGCGGCTCCTGGTTCCACACGTCGATGCCGGCGCCGCCCACGCGGCCGGAGGCGACGGCCTCGGCGAGGGCCTCCTCGTCGATGATCCCGCCGCGGGCCACGTTGACGACGCGGACGCCCTGCTTGGCCTTCGCCAGCTGCTCGCGGCCGATCATGCCGACGGTCTCCGGGGTCTTGGGCATGTGGACGGTGATGAAGTCCGAGGTCGCGACCAGCTCGTCGAGGTCGACGACCTTGACGCCCATCTGGGCGGCGCGCGAGGCGGAGATGTAGGGGTCGTAGCCCACGAGGTTCATGCCGAAGGATGCGGCGCGCTCGGCGACCAGGCCGCCGATCCGGCCCAGGCCCACGATGCCCAGCGTCTTCTCGTACAGCTCGACACCGGTGAGGCGCTTGCGCTCCCAGCGACCCTCCTTGAGGGAGGCGTGCCCCGCGCCGAAGAAGCGGGCGGAGGCGAGGATGTGGGTCATCGTCAGCTCCGCGGCGGAGATGATGTTCGACGTGGGCGCGTTGACGACCATGACACCGGCGGTCGTGGCGGCGGGCACGTCGACGTTGTCGAGGCCCACGCCCGCGCGGGCGATGATCTTGAGGCGGCGGGAGGCGGCGATGGCCTCGGCATCCATCTGCGTGGCGGAGCGGACCAGGACGGCGTCCGACTCTGCAAGAGCAGCCAGGAGGGCCGGGCGATCCGTACCGTCGACCTGACGCACATCGAAGTCGGGACCCAGGGCCTCGACGGTAGCGGGCGACAGGTTCTCAGCGAGCAGCACGACGGGCTTGGACACAGTTCTCCTCCTGGAGCATCTTCGCGGATCACCCCACTGTAGTGACTCCGGCTCTCAGGTGCGCGCGGGGGTTCACATCGTGAACGCCACGCCGCCCTGCTCGAACCCACCGCAGCCCTCGCACAACCCTGCGCCTCTTGTCATAGTGTGCGTGACACAGTATCGTGCTGTGCATGGCCACCCCCGACCCGTCCGTCCAGCAGGACGCCCCCGATGCCCTCGCCCTCCACCTCCAAGAGGTGCGACGCGGCACCGTCGTGCTCGCGTGCCTCGTCGCCTGCCGGCGGCCGCAGTACGGGTACGCGCTGCTGGAAACGCTCGCGGAGGCCGGGATCCAGGTGGAGGCGAACACCCTCTACCCCCTCCTGCGCAGACTCGACAAGCAGGGCCTGCTGACCGCCGAGTGGAACACGGACGAACCCCGTCCCCGGAAGTACTACACGCTCACGGACGCGGGCTCCCGCGTCGCTGACGAACTCCGCACCGAATGGCTGGCCCTGACCGCCAGCCTCACCGACCTCTGGAAGGACTCCACACCATGAGCACCCTCACCGACAGGTATGTGGGCTCCGTTGCCCGGCGACTGCCGGAATCCCAGCGCGACGAGGTCGTCGCCGAGGTCCGCGCCATGATCGCCGACATGCTCGAGGCCCGTGCCGAGGCCGTCGACCCCGATCCCGAGGCCGCCGACCTCGATCACAGCCGATCCCCCGGTCTCCCCCACCCGGACCCCACCGCCGAGGCCGCGGTCCTCGAGGAGCTCGGGTCACCCGAGTCCCTGGCCCGGGAATTCGCACGCACGCCTCAGCACCTCATCGGACCGCGGTTCTACCGCACGTATCTGTGGGCGCTGACGTGGCTCCTGCCCACCGTGGGTGTCATCACGCTCGTCGCCAGCGGCCTCGCCCACTCACTCACCGTGCACCCGGTGGAACTGGGCGGCCTGCTGGGCACCGCGATCGGACGGACGGTGTCCGCGCTGCTGACCGTCTTCGCGGTCCTCACCCTCGTCTTCGCGCTCGTCGATCGGGCGGAATCCGGCACAGCACCCGGCAGGTCTCCGCGCCGGTGGACCGTCGACCAGTTGGAGGAGATCGCGCCATCGGGCAGCTCGGTCCGCGGAGACGGGATCGTCTCCCTCATCCTCCTCGTCCTGCTGGCCGCGCTCCCGCTCGTCCCCACGACGTTCCTCTACGTGGGGCATCTGAACGACGGCGAGCCTTTCGTGAATCCGGATCTGGGCGTGGGCTGGTTCGTGGGCTACTGGGCACTGCTCGCCGGCCTCGCCGCGATCGCGGCCGTCCACGTCGCCACGAACCGGACGACGGCAGCCACACGGATCGCGACGATCGGGGTGGACATCCTCATGGCGGCATTCCTCACCGTCGCGCTCCTCACGCAGGAGGTCATGCATCCGGACCTGGGGAACGCCTCCCTCCTCGACACGGAGGTCTGGCTCATCCCGCTCATCTGGGTCCTCACGGCCTGGAACATCGTGAGCACCCTCCGCACGCATCGGGCCGCGGCCACCGCCGGTGGCTGAGTCCGCACAGAGATCATCCCTGAGTACGATGTCCGTGACCCGGTGCACTCATTAGCGTGGGACGCATGATCTCGCCCTCGTCGACGACCGCGTCGACCCCGCGCAGCGCATGGTCGCGGTTGCGCGGGGTCCTCCGCGCTCATCCGTAGATCTCCGAGGGACTCCTGTGGGCGATCCCCATCGCTGTCGTGAGTGTGAACTGGATCCTGGCCCGGGTGTGGGTGAACACCACCGGCATCACCCCGCGGTGGCTGGATGCGGCCATCGGTCTGGTCATGCCCCTCCCGCTCGCCCTGCGACGGCGTGCTCCCCTCACCAGCTCCGTCCTCATCGCCGTGGGCTGCGCGCTGGCCCTCCTCGTGGGGACGGGCCCGTCCCCGGCGGTCCTCGCGGTCCCGCTCACGGTGTTCTCGACCGCGAAGTGGGGGGGGCCGGGCCGATTCCAGGATCGTGCTGGTCATGGGCCCCGTGGGCGCGCTGGCGCTGGGCGTCTGGGCGTACATGCTGGCGCTGCAGAACTCGATGGGGCCGGGCGGCAGACCGGTCGACAGGAGCGAGTTGATCGCCCGAGCGCCACTCCGGCTGGTCTGCTCCCAGTTCCGGCGCCGGGCGGTACTCCGTCACCGGGGTCGCGGCGAAAGAGACGGGGAACTTCACGGCCTGGACGTCATCGCGGCCGGTGAGCGGCTGGAGGATCCCGCGCTCGGCGGCGAAGGGATCAACCAGCACCTGCTGGAGATCGTTGACCGGCGACCCGGGCACCCCGGCCTCCTTGAGCGTCGCGTCGAGCTGGGCGCGGGTGAGAGTCCTCGATCGCCGCGATGAGCGGGGCGCGGTGGGCGACCCGGTCGTCCTTCGTCGTGAAGCGCTCATCCGCCAGGAGGTCCTGGTAGCCCATCGCCTCGCAGAACCGGCGCCAGTGACCGTCGTTGCCGCAGCCCAGCATGTAGTCGCCATCGGCCGTCGCGATCGTCTGGTACGGCGCCAGGGCGGGGTTGCCCACGCCCATGGGACGGGGCGCCTCGCCCGAGCCCAGGACGGACAGCGCCCAGTTGTTCATGATGCCGAACTGGGCGTCGAACATCGCGACGTCGAGGTACTGCCCCTCCCCCGTGCGCTCCCGGTGGTACAGCGCGGTCAGCAGCCCGATCGAGGAGTACATCCCCGTCGAGATGTCAGCGATGGACGGCCCGATCTTGACGACCTCACCAGCCTCCGTGCCCGTCATCGACATGAGACCGGTCTCCGCCTGCATGACGATGTCGTACGCGGGCCACGTGGCCCCTCCCGTCCGTAGCCGGACACGGACAGGTAGAGGAGCCGGGGATTGATCGCCCGCAGCGTCTCGTAGTCGACGCCCAGCCGCTGTGTCACGCCTGTTCGGAAGCTCTCCGTCACGATGTCCGCGTCCTCGATGAGGCGGTAGAGCGTCGCACGGTCGTCCGGGTCCGTGAGGTCGAGCGCGATCGAGCGCTTGTTCCGGTTGACGGCCTGGAAGTAGCAGCTGTCACCCGCGTAGGTGGGCGGGGTGAAGCGGCGGGACTCGTCGCCGCGTCCGTCACTGCGCGTCCTGGCGCTGGGCGTCGCCCTTCCGCGCGAAGGCGAGCGCGAACTCCTTGCGGCTGTCCGCGATAGCGGTCTGCTCGTGGGTGTTGCGCCACGTGCGGAAGAGGCGCTTCTGCTGGGCGATGACCGCGCGGTCGGACTCCATCGTGTCGCGCAGGTACTGCAGCGCCCGGTCCTCGACCCGGTCGGCCGGGACGAGTGCGTTGAGGAAGCCGCAGCGATCCATGTCCTGCCCGGTGAAGCGGTTCGCGGTCATGATGAGCTCCGTCGCCTTCGTCCAGCCCATGACGCGCCACAGGTTGGCGGCGTCCAGGACGGACGGGATGCCGATCCTCACCTCCGGCATCGAGTACCAGGAGTCCTCTGCGCCCACGCGGTAATCCGCGGCCGCGGCGATCTCCAGGGCCCCGCCCACGCAGTAGCCGCGGATCGCAGTCGCCACCGGCAGATCGCAGTTCTTCACCGCCTCGCAGACCTCGCCCAGATGCGTGATCGTCGCGCACGCGCGCTCCGAGTCCGCGTGGTCGAACTGCGCGGTGTCCATGCCGGCGGAGAAGCCGGCGCCCCCGCGGGAGGTCAGCAGCACACCGCGCAGCGACTGATCTGCAGAGGCCGCGTCGAACGCGTCGATGAGCTGCGTCAGCATCTCCGCCGTGAGGCTGTTGGCCTTCGCTGCATTGTCGATCGCGATCGTGAGGATGGCGCCGTCGCGGGTCTGGGTGATCACAGAGGGGTCCTTTCGAGGTGGTGCCTGTTACGAGAGCGCAGTGCAGATTCGCGCTTCCACTCCCTCAGCCTGCCAGGACTCCATGCGCTCCGCACGGCAGAAGCCGCGAGCCTCCATGCATTCGGCGCATGGAGGCTCGCGGCAGAGCGGGGTGACCGCAGGACTCAGCGCCGTGAGGTGTCCCCCGCGACTGCGTCCTCCGGGACCGAGTCGGCAGGTGCGGCGTCCGCAGGGCCGGCCACGGCCTCGGCGGCGGTGTCCTCCGACGGATCCGCGGACCCATCCGGGACCGTCAGCAGCAGGACCGCGGCGAACAGCGCGGTCACGACGAGGAACAGGCCCAGGCCCACCAGCCCGTGCGTCGCCGCCCACGACCAGAAGGTGACGAGCACGCCGGCCAGCACGACGGCGGCACCCAGGGCCGAGGCCCCGCGGACCCGCCGTGTCCGGTCCTGCGCCAGCGTCCAGCGTCCCGCGGCCAGGCTCACGACGACGAGGGCGACCATGTTCGCGATCATGCCGACCCACACGGGGTGCGTGCCCAGGAGGAACTCCGTCGAATCGAAGCCGGACAGGGCGTACCACGCGAAGCCGGCCCCGAAACCGCCCAGCAGGGACGCCATCGCGGCCGAGCGCGTGGCCACCGGCCAGAAGAACGCCGCGAGCACGGGGGCGAAGGTCGCGCCGTTGCGCAGGGTCCAGGCCATGATGTTCCACCACGCGGAGTCCTCCGCGCGGAGCATGCTGAACACGATGAGGACGACGGTGAGCAGCACCAGGGCGACCCGCGTGTAGCGGACGAGCTGCTCCTGGCTCGCCTGCGGGCGCAGGGCTCCACCCAGGTCGCGGCCCAGCGACGTCGCGCCGGAGAACTGGCAGGGGCCGGCCCAGCCCAGCGCGCACGCCCACATGCCCACGAAGAAGACCGCGGCGGCCCACGGCGGCAGCGTCTGCGTGATGTACTCGGAGATCGCCAGGAGCGGGCGGCCGTCGGAGGGGACGACCGCGGCGGATGCGACTCCCACGACGACGCCCAGGAGGATGAGCGGCGCGCCGATGACGGCGGCGAGGAAGAGGCCCTTCTGCCCGTCCTCCGGGGTGCGCGCCGACATGGACATCTGGAACGCCGCCTGCGCGAGCGGCACGTTCACGATGAACGTGCCGAACCACGCGACGATGAGCGAGACGCCCGCGTTCGCGGGCGCGACCATCTCCGGGTTCGCGCGCGTGTACTCACCGAGACCATCGAGGCCCGGCGAGGCGAGGATCGCCCAGACGCCCACGAGGAACATCGCCGCGATGACGATGACGTTCATCGTCTGGCTGAACGCGACGGAGCGCATGCCGCCGAAGACGAGGAACGCGAAGAGGATGACCGCGGTGAGCGCGATCGACTGCCACAGCGTCACGTCCGTGATGACGGTGAGCGCGGAGGCGAACGCGATCGCGGTCGCCAGCGAGTACATGGGGAAGGTGAAGCCGGTGATGACGGCAGCCACACCCTGTGCGGCGCGGCCGAACCGGTCGCCGATGATGCCCGTGACCGTCACGACGAGCTTCCGGCGCAGCGGCTTCACCAGCAGGAGTGCGATGAGGATGATCTGCACGGTCTCCGCGACGCCGTACCAGATGGCGGAGACGCCGGTGCGGTAGCTCAGCTCGACGATCGCGATGTAGGAGGAGCCGGAGAACAGACCGGTGATGCAGAAGGCGACGGTCCACGGGCTGAA
>DYUK01000034.1 GCA_020743695.1 Brevibacterium senegalense
CCCGCAAGCGCTGAGCCTCACCCCAGTCCCAGCACCGCCGTCGCGATCGTGAAGTAGAGGATGAGTCCGGTCGCGTCGCAGAAGGTGGAGATGAAGGGGTTGGAGAACACGGCCGGGTCCGCTCCGACGCGCTTCGCGATGATGGGCATGAGCCCGCCCACGGTCGCGGCCATGACGCAGACCGACAGGAGCGTCAGGCCGATGACCAGGCCGATCGCCCACCCGTAGACGAGTCCCGCGACGACGAAGCCCAGCACTCCCAGGACGGAGCCCAGCACGGCGCCCACGCGCAGCTCGCGCCAGATGACCCGGCCCAGGTCCCGGATCCGCACCTCGCCCACGGCCAGAGCGCGGGTGACGGTCGTGGCCGCCTGGTTGCCGGTGTTGCCGCCCGTGCCGGTGAGCAGGGGGATGAAGAGGGCCAGGACGACGACCTGGTCGAGTCTGTCCTCGTAGACCTCCAGCACCTGCACCGTGAGGATCGCGGACACCGCCAGCACCAGGAGCCACACGATGCGGCTGCGGACGATGCGGAGGATCGTGCTGGAGAGGTAGGACCGGTCCAGCGGCTCGGAGCCGCCGCTGCGGGCGGTATCCTCCGCGTCCTCCTCGTCGACGATGTCCAGCACGTCGTCCATCGTGAGGATGCCCAGCAGCCGCTCCTCCTCGTCGACGACCGGCATCGCGATGAGCCGGTGGGACAGGAAGGTGCGGGCGGCGGCCTCGCGCGCGGTGTGCGCGTGCACGCTGATGGCGGGGTTCGCCAGCTCGCCCACCGGGGCCTGCGGGTCCGCGGCCTCCGCCGCCAGCAGCCGGCGCAGCGAGACGACGCCCGTGAGCCTGCGCCCCTCACCCACGACGGGCAGCAGGTACACCGTCTCCGGCCCGTCGATCCGGGCACGCACGACCTCCAGCGCTCGCTCGACGCTCCAGTCTGCGTGGAGGCTCAGCACCTCCGGCGACATGTAGCGGCCGATCGCGGTGCGTGGGTAGCCCAGGACCGCGGTGGTCATCTCCCGCTCATCGGGGTCCAGCCCCTGCATGAGCCGCTGGACGACGCTCGCGGGCAGCTCCCCGAACACCTCCGCGCGGTCGTCCGGGTCCAGCCCGTCGATGATGTGGGCGACGTCCGGTTCCCGCAGGCTCTGCACCAGGTCCGCCTGGTAGGCGGGCGAGAGCGCCTCGAAGACCGCGAGCGCCTCGTCCTTCTCCAGCACCCGGAACAGGACCGCCGCCTGCAGGGGTGGCCGAGTCCGCACCAGTCGGGCGAGCTCCGCCCGATCGACCCGCGCGGCCAGGTGCGCGATCGCGTCGAGGTCGAGCGCGTCCACCCGCCCCGTGAGGGCCCGCTCCAACTCCACCATCGCGGTCTCCGCCGTCGTCTCCGCCATCGCCCCTCCTCCGTCGCCGACCGTCCCTCACTGTACGGTCACCGGTGCCGGCGGGGGATCAGTGCCATGCAGGGGTCCGTGCAGAAGGGGGTGGTGGCGACGTGTGCGCGCCCGTCAGCCGCGCGGCAGCCGCACGACCCGCCCGGCCAAGACCTTCACGTCGTCCGGATCGTGACTGACAAGGAGGCACGTGCGGTCCGCGAGCATCCGCGCCAGCAGCGCCCGGATGGCCGGAGCCGCGTCGACGTCCAGCGCCGCTGTGGGCTCGTCCAGCAGCACGACCTGCGGGTCCGTCGCGAGCGCGCGTGCCAGCGCGACCCGGGCCCGCTGTCCGCCGGACAGTGCGTGCGGCCTCGACCGGGCCAGGTCGCCGATCCCCAGTTCGTCGAGCATCCGCTGCGCCTGCCGGGTCGCCTCCCGGCCGGTGATCCCGGCTGTCCGCAGCCCGAACACGATGTTGCCCACTGCGGTCAGGTGCGGGAACAGCCGCGGATCCTGCAGCAGGAGCGTCACGCCCCGTCGGTGCGGGGGGACGTCGACACCGTCGTCACCCGAGGTCCCGAGGACGGCGGCAAGCCATCGCCCGCGAGGGTGGCCCTCGCCGGTCCGCGTGAGCGTCCGGTCGCCTGCCCGCACGGTCGCGGTGGGCGGCACGAGGAGGCCCGCGACGACGGCCAGAGTCGTCGACTTCCCCGCCCCGTTGGGCCCCACGAGCGCGACGGTCTCGCCGGGGGCGACGGTGAAGGAGACGGAGACGCCCCGCTCGGGCGCGGTGAAGGAGACCTCGAGCTGGGGCACGGGGGAGCGGGGCGCAGACGGCACGGACGCGGGGGTGAGGGGCGGGCCGCGCCGAAGTGCGGGGGGCCGGGGCTCGGCCGGGTCCGAGGCCGTGGTCCCGTCCTCCGGCGGGTCCTGTGCTGATGCACTCGGCTGGAAGGCGCTGGGCGGGGAGGTGCCGATCGTGGGGGAGCCGGCTGCGGCCTCGGCGGGGGTGGTCCGTCGTGCACGGCTGCCGGGCAGGGAGTGGACGGTCACGACGACGGCCAGCGCGATCGCGACGAGGAGGAGGGAGACGGCCAGCGCGGCGTCCGGGTCCGTCTCGCGGCGCAGGTAGATCTCCAGCGGCAGGGTGCGGGTCGTGCCGGCCAGGGAGCCGGCGAAGGTGAGGGTCGCGCCGAACTCGCCCAGCGCGCGGGCGAAGGACAGGACCGCGGAGGACGCGATCGCAGGCCACAGCAGGGGCAGGGTGACGGTCGTGAGGATCCGGCCGGGGCGGGCGCCCAGTATCGCGGCGGCGGTCTCGAAGCCGGTGCCGCGGGTGCGGGCAGCGGACTCGACGCCCATGACGACGAACGGCATCGCGACGAACACCTGGGCTGCGACGACCGCGGCGGTCGTGAACGCGATGTCGATGCCGGTCGCGGCCATGGGGGCGGCGAGGATGCCGCGGCGTCCGAAGGTCGCCAGCAGCGCCAGGCCGCCCACCACCGGCGGCAGCACGACGGGCAGGAGGACGAAGGCGCGGACGAGGCGGAGGGGACGGGCCTCGCTGCGGGCGAGGACCATGCCCAGCGGCACACCCAGCAGCACGCAGAGGACGGTCGAGATCGAGGCCGTCGTGAGCGAGAGCCGCAGCGCCGTCAGCGAGTCCGGGGCAGTGATGAGCTCCCAGAAGTCAGGCCACGGCACCCGCCCCAGTAGCCCGCCCACCGGGACGATGACGACGAGCGACCCCAGCACCGCGAACGGCAGCAGGGCGAGCGGGAAACCGGGGCCGCGCTCGCGGGAGACGGGACCGCGGGCGGTGGATCCGCCGGTGGCGGATCCACCGGTGGTGCGCGTGCGGCTCCGGGGCGCGTGCATCAGGGTGCGGCGAACCCGGCGTCGTCGAAGACCGGGCGAGCGTCGTCGGACAGGATGAAGTCGACGAACTCCTGGGCCAGGTCCGCGTGCGGGGTGTCCCGGACGGGGGCGATCGGGTAGAGGTTGACGGCGTCGGCGGACTCGTCGAACTCGATCGCGTCGACGTTCGGGGAGCCCGCGGCGTCCGTGCGGTAGACGAGCCCCGCGTCCGCCTGGCCGTTCGCGACCTTGCCCAGCACGTCTGTGACGGCGGGTTCCTCGCTGATCGGGGTGAGGGTGACGCCGCCGGCCTCCTCGACCGCCTCCGTCGCCGCACCGCACGGCACCTGCGGCGCGCAGACGACGACGTCCAGCTCCGCGTCCTGGAGGGACGCGAGGGCCTCGATTCCCTCCGGGTTGCCGGTGGGGACCGCGATGACGAGGGTGTTCGAGACGAAGACCTGCGGATCCGCCGCCAGCGCGTTCGCCCCAACCAGCGTCTCCATCGTGCGCTGATCCGCGGTCGCGATGACGTCTGCGGGTGCGCCCTCCTGGATCTGGGTCACGAGGTCGGAGGACCCTGCGAAGCTCAGCTGCACGTCGACGCCGTCGTGCTGCTGCGCGAAGAGGTCCGCGAGCTTCTCGTACGTGTCCGTCAGCGAGGCCGCGGCGAAAACGGTGAGGGTGGTGGACTCGCCGCCGCCGGAGGCGTCGCTCGCAGCGGAGCCGTCGCTGCTCCCGGTTCCGCCGCAGCCGGCGACGGTCAGGGCGAGGATCCCGGCACCCGTGAGCGCGGCGAGCGAGGTACGCCGCGCGGGGGTGCGCTTGGCCGACGGACGGCCTGCGGAGGCGTTCCGGGTCAGGCGATTCGGGACGCGTCGCTGCATGGGGATCCTCCTGGATGAGCATGAGGCCTGACAGACCCATTCGGAGACACCGTAGCTGATCGTCCGCAGATGCGGTCTGATGAACTCGATATGAGCGCATATGCGGTTCACTCGCGGAGGTCTGCTCGCAGGTGTCCCCGGGGGGCCGAGGCGGGGTGGACCGGTGCGAAGGCCGGTCATTCCTCCAGTGGCAGGAACGGGATGCGCTCGCCGGCCGTGACGGGGTGCGGGGGCAGGACGAGCCACCCCTGCGCGTCCGCCAGTCCCCGCATCATGTGCGCGGCGACGTGCGGGCGCGGGCGCCAGCGGGGCTCGTCACTGTCCTCGGCCGCGCCCGGGCCGTCGTCCCCACCTTCCTGGACCCC
>DYUK01000035.1 GCA_020743695.1 Brevibacterium senegalense
GGGCCGCCAGCAGCGTGTCGTGGTCGCCCTGCTCCACGATGCTGCCGTCCTCCATGACGAGGATCGTGTCCGCGTCGCGGATCGTCGACAGTCGGTGGGCGATGACGAACGCGGTCCGCTCGCTGCGCAGGGCGGCCATCGCCTCCTGCACGAGCACCTCGGTGCGGGTGTCGACGGACGAGGTCGCCTCATCGAGGATGAGCAGCGCGGGCTGGGCCAGGAAGGCGCGGGCGATCGTGATGAGCTGCCGCTCACCAGCGGAGACGTTCGCCCCGTCGTCGTCGATGCGAGTGTCGTACCCGTCCGGCAGGGTGTGCACGAACCGGTCGACGAAGGTGGCGCGGGCGGCCTCGCGCACCTCATCGTCCGTCGCGTCGAGGCGCCCGTACCGGATGTTCTCCATGATGGTGCCGCCGAAGAGGACGGCGTCCTGCAGCACCATGCCCACCTGGCCGCGCAGCACGCCGCGGTCCAGGGCGCGGATGTCGACCCCGTCCAGCAGGATGCGGCCGGCATCGATGTCGTAGAAGCGCATGAGGAGGTTGACGAGCGTCGTCTTGCCGGCGCCCGTGGGGCCCACGATCGCAACGGTCTGCCCGGGCTCCGCGACCATCGACAGGTCCGTGATGAGCGGCTTCTCCTTCGTGTAGGAGAACGCGACGCGGTCGAACTCGACGCGGCCGCGCACCGGCTGAGCCAGTTCTGCCGGACGCAGTGCGTCGTCGGCCAGCTCGCCGCGGGCCTCCTGCTGCGACAGGTCGTCCTCCTGCTCGTCCGCGTCCAGCAGCTCGAAGATCCTCTCGGCGGAGGCGACGCCGGAGATGAGCATGTTCGCCATGCCCGCCATCTCGCCCAGGGGTGCGTTGAACTCGCGCGAGTACTGGATGAAGGCGGTCACCTGGCCCAGCGACATCTGGCCGGAGGCCACCCGCAGTCCGCCCACCAGGGCGATGCCCACGTAGCCCAGGTACGTCACCCACTGCATGATCGGCATGATCATGCCGGAGTAGAACTGCGCACGGAACGATGCCTCGAAGAGGTCGTCGTTGCGCTCGTCGAACCGCTCGCGCATCGCGGCCTGGCGACCGAACACGGTCACCAGCTCGTGGCCCGTGAAGGACTCCTCGATGTGCCCGTTGAGGCGGCCGGTGTTCTTCCACTGCGCGCTGAAGAGCTTCTGCGACTTCGAGCCGATGACGCCCACGACGGCACCGGCGATCGGCAGGGCGACCAGCGCGATGAGCGCCAGCTGCCACGAGAGCGCGAACATCATGATCGTGATGCCCACGATCGTGAGCACCGCGTAGAAGAGGGACGCGAACGCCTGCTGCATCGCCTGCTGCACGTTGTCGACGTCGTTCGTCGTCCGGGACAGGAGATCGCCGCGCTGGCGCGTGTCGAAATACTTGAGCGGGAGCCGGTTGAGCTTCGCCTCGATCTGCTGGCGCAGCCGGTAGACGACCTTCATGACGATCTCGTTGAGGTAGAACCCCTGCAGCCAGTCGAACACGGAGGCGACGAAGTACATCGCCAGCACGAAGAACAGGTATCCCGACAGCGTCTGGAAGTCGATGCCGCCGGCACGCCAGCCGTCGAAGATGACGTCCATGGCCTGCCCCAGCACGGCCGGGGCCCACACGGACAGGACCGTGGAGACGGCGCCGAACAGGAACACCATGACGATGCCCAGCTTGTGGTCCTTCAGGGTCGCGAAGAGCCGGCCCAGGGAGGGCCAGAACGCCTTCGCCTTCCGGGGCGCGGAGCCCTCGCCCCACTCGCCGGCGCCCACGCTGTCCTGCAGCTCCGCGATGTCCTCCTCGGACACGACGACGTGCTTGTGGCTGCGGCCCTTCGCCCCGGCCTCGGTCGATCGGCGCGGGGAGCGGGTGACGACGGGGAACAGGTCCTCGGGCTTCTGCTTCCGGCTCATGCCAGCTCGTCCTCTCGGATCTGGGAGTCGACGATCTCCCGGTACGTCTGCGAGGTCTCCAGCAGCTCGTCGTGCGTGCCGCGGTCCACGATGCGGCCCTCCTCGAGGACGAGGATCTGGTCCGCGTCCGTGATGGACGAGACGCGCTGCGCGACCATGATCGTCGTCGCCCCGTCCGTGGAGGCCGCGAGCGCGGCGCGCAGGTTCGCGTCCGTCGTGACGTCCAGTGCGGAGAACGAGTCGTCGAACAGGTAGACGCGCGGGCGGGCCACCAGCGCGCGTGCGATGCACAGGCGCTGGCGCTGACCGCCGGACACGTTCGTGCCGCCCTGCGACACGCTCGACTCCAGCCCGGACCGGGCGGCCTCGCCCTCGCCGGTCGTGCGCGCGGTCACGAAGTCCGTCGCCTGCGCGGTCGCGAGCGCGGCCCAGAGCTCCTCATCGGTGGCCTCCGGGTCGCCGAAGCGCAGGTTGTCCGCGATCGTGCCGGAGAACAGGTACGGCTTCTGCGGGACCAGGCCCAGCGCACCGGTGATCTCCGCCCGCGGCAGCTGCGTGACGGGCACTCCGTCGAGGAGCACCTCACCGGCCGTCGCGTCGTAGAGGCGCGGGATGAGGTTGACGAGGGTGGTCTTGCCGGACCCGGTCGAGCCGATGATCGCGGTCGTCTTCCCGGCCGGGGCGGTGAAGGAGACGTCGTCCAGGATGGGGGCGTCCGCACCGGGGTAGGCGAAGGACACGTTCCGGAACTCGACGGTCCCGGAGCGGTCCCGCGGAGTCTCCGCGACCTCGGGCTCCTCGACGGAGCCCACGGTCGTGAGGACCTCGCCGATCCGGCGGCCGGAGATGATCGCGCGCGGGAACATCATGAACATGAAGGTGCCCATCATGACGGCCATGAGGATCTGCAGGAGGTACTGCATGAAGGCGGTCAGGGCGCCCACCTGCACGAGGTCCGCATCGACGCGCAGCGCGCCGAACCACAGGACGGCGGCGGTCGCCAGGTGCAGGACCAGCGTGATGACGGGGCCCATGAGGACGAAGATGCGGCCGATCGACACGGAGGTCCGGGTGAGCGCGGCGTTGGCGTCGTGGAACCGGTCCGTCTCGTACTGCTCGCGGACGAAGGCGCGGACGACTCGGATGCCGATGATCTGCTCGCGCGTGACGGCGTTGATGTCGTCGATGTTCGTCTGCATGCGCTCGAAGAGAGGCATGAGGCGGCTGACCAGGACGCCCACGATGACCAGCAGGATCGGCACAGACACCCACACCAGCCACGACAAGCCGGGGTCCTCCTGGATCGCCATGACGATGCCGCCGATCGACATGATCGGCACCATCACCATGAAGTTGAGCGCCATGAGCACGACCATCTGCACCTGCTGCACGTCGTTCGTGCCGCGGGTGATGAGGGTGGGTGCACCGAACCGGCCCATCTCCTCTGCGGAGAAGTGGTCGACCCGCTGGTAGACCGCCTGCCGCAGGTCGCGACCCAGCGCCATCGCCAGGCGCGCGCCGAACCAGACGGCGGCGATCGCGGTGACCACCTGCGCCATCGCGACGAGCAGCATGAGACCGCCCACGCTCCAGATGTATCCGGTGTCGCCGCGGGCGATTCCGTAGTCGATGATGTCCGCGTTGAGGCTGGGCAGGTACAGCGTGGCAAGGATGGCGGCCAGCTGGAGCACCAGGACGGCAGCGGCATGACCCAGGTACGGTCTGCCGTAATGCCGGACGAGCTTCCACAGCATGGTGTCGCTTCCGTTCGTCGAAGGAATTCCTGCTGTCGACAGGCCGAATCGCCCGCCGCTGCAGGCGCCCCACTATTGTGCCTCAT
>DYUK01000036.1 GCA_020743695.1 Brevibacterium senegalense
TGAGCGTCGAGGAGATCCAGAAGAAGACCCAGGGACTCGAGCCCGTCGAGGGCGACATCCCGGAGACGGTTCCCGCGGCCTGACCCGCACCGCACCGCGCATGGCGGCGGATTCCCACGGGGATCCGCCGCCGTCGCCATTCACACCCGGGGCCGGGCACGATCGGCCCGGGTCCGCTCGGCCCCGGGTCTGCTCAGCCCGGGTGCCGCAAGGCCGAGGCCGCTCAGCCCGGGGTCAGGCCGTCAGAGCCGTGCTCGCGACGAAGAGCGCACCCTCTCCCGTGACGGCAGGACGCGCCTCGTCCGCGCCCACGAACACGGCCTCGCCCTGCCGCAGGGTCACGGTCTGCGCTCCTGTGTCCAGCGTGAAGGTCCCGGACGTGCAGAGGGCCGTGAGCGGGCCTGGCCGCGTGAGTCGCTGCTCCCGGACAAGCGACAGGACGGTCAGGACGAAGTCGTCGGTCGTGCCGCGCAGCTCTGCGGCGTCGTCGACGGTGAGCACCTGCGGGGTCCGGGTGTCGAACCGGACGGTCCGGACCAGTTCCGGGACGTCCGTGTGCTTGTGGGTGAGGCCGCCGCGCAGCACGTTGTCGCTCGAGGACATGATCTCGATGCCCACCCCGCGCAGGTAGGCGTGGAGGATCCCGGACTCGAGTGCCAGCGACTCCCCCTCCCGCAGCAGGTAGCGGCGCAGCAGGACCGCGACGAGCGCACCGGGGTCGCGCGGGAAGTCCGCGTGCGTCTCCAGCAGCGTGAGCACGGGATCGACGCTGCTGCCCTCGTGCGACGGGTGGTCGGGGTCCACGCGCCCCACAGCCGGGTCTGCGAGCGCGTCCGCCAGCGCATCCGCCAGCGACCCGAAGCGGCCCGGATCGCTCAGCACCAGGACGACCGCGTCGCGCAGGGCGAGCGCCTCGTCCGACTGCTGGAGCACGGCCTGCCACGCTGCGAGTGACTGCCGCTGCGCGGACGGTGCACCGGTGTCCGTCAGAGCCGTCTCGAACCTCTGGAGCGTGGCACGGACGGCCTGCATCGGGCGGAAGCCGCAGAGCGCGTGGAACTCGCCCAGTGCGTGGAGGAGCTCCGGCTTGTGCCACTCGTCGCGGTACGAGCGGTGCGGGGCGTCCCGCGGGATGCCCGCGGCCTCCTCCGCCGCGAACCCCCGGGCCGCCTGTTCGAGCGAGGGATGGCACTGGATCGACAGGGCCGTGCCGGCGGAGAGCACTTTGAGGAGGAACGGCAGGCGTTCCCCGAAGCGCGCGACGGACGCCTCACCCAGGAGGCGCTGCGGATCCCGGGCGATGAGCTCGTCCAGGCCCGCCCCGTCCACACGTGAGGGTGCGCCGGGGTGCGCGCCCACCCACAGCTCCGCCGCCGGGGTCCCGTCCGGTACACGCCCCAGGATCTCCGGGATCCCCGAGGCCGCCCCCCAGGCGTACTCCTTCACCGTGTTCGTCAGACGCTGCATGTCACCTCCCCCCGGCTCGTCCGCCGGTCCGCGTGCAGTCTATGCGGGAGCCCGTGGGACGCCGAACGGCCCCGCACCTCGTGTGAGGTGCGGGGCCGCTTCGTGCGCGGACCGCGGTGCGGCCGTCAGTCTGCCCTGATCAGACCACGCGGATGAACACGGCGCCGCGCTTGACCATCCAGTCGTAGCTGCGCTTCGAGGTGTTCGTCCGGGAGGAGCCCGCGTCGTACATCATCCCCTTCGTCTCGGAGACGATGCCGATGTGGCCGGGCACCCAGACGAGATCACCGGGCTTCGCGTTCTTCGCGGAGACGACCGTGCCGGCGTTGCGCTGCGCGCTGGTGTTCCGGGGCAGGTCGATGCCGTTCTTGCCGTAGACGTACTGGGTGTAGCCGGAGCAGTCCCAGCCGGTCTTGGGCGACGTGCCGCCCCAGCGGTACTTCACGCCCAGGTGCTTCTTGGCCTCCTTGATGATCGCGTCCCGCTTCTCCTTCTCCTTCTGCTCCGGCGACTTCTCAGGCTTTTTGGAAGGCGTGGGAGAGGGCGAGGGCTTCTTCGAGGGGGTAGGCGACGCGGACGGCGTCTGCGACGGTGTCGCGGACGGCGTGGGACGGGGCGACTCCGAGGGCTCCTCCGACGGCGTCGGGGACGCAGACGGGGTCTGCGACGGAGTGGGCGAGGCCGACGGGGTCGCGGACGGTGAGGGCTCGGTCGTGGGCTCCGGCGACGGGTCTTCCCCGGACTCGCCGTCGTCGCCTCCGTCCGTTCCGTTCAGGTCCTCGACGCCGCCCCGGAGGTCGCCGGTGGGAGAGAACTCGGTCGTGCCGTAGCCCTCGGCCCACACGAGGCGTGCGCCCTGGAACGTCTGCTCCGCGCGGCCGTCCTCCACCGTGAGCGCGCTGGTCGGGTACCCCAGGTGCCCGCGCTCATACCCCTTGTCCTTCCAGTACTTCTGGAGGATGCCGGTCGTCGCGTGCGCGCCGGTCGCCTTCGTCCAGTGGACCGCGCCCTTCGCGAACGTCTGCTGGACGCCGTCGTTCTTGAGGCCGTCCTTCGGATCCTTCGTGGGGAAGCCGATCTGCTGGAGCAGGTCCTTGTCGACCAGGTCGTCGATCGCACCGGTCACAATGTGCGCGCCGGTCGCCTTCGTCCAGTAGATGTGGCCCTTCGCGTACTTCTGGCCACGGCCGCCCGCGATGTCGAACTCCTTGCCGGACGGCTTGCCCAGCTGCTCGACGTGGCCGGCGTACTTCTCCTCGATCGGAGTCTTGGACTCCTCCTGCTCGTCCTTCTTCTCGTCGTCCTTCTTCTTGTCCTCGTCCTTCTTCTTCTCTTCCTTCTTCTCCTTGTCCTCGGGGGTGTCGCCGCCCTTCTGCATCTTCACGATGGCGCTGCGCATTCCCCCCATCTTGGAGTAGAAGGCGTCGCCCGGGCAGGCCGTCTGGCCCACGTCGCGGTGACCGGAGACGGTGCGGATCGAGCGTCCGCCCACCGACGTGCGCGCATCGGCGGACACACCGGCCTTGGACAGCTTCCAGGCGATCGCGTGGTTGACCGCGTCGATCGTCTTCTTGGGCGGAGCGGACTTGTCGTACGTGCCCATGACGGAGATGCCGAACGTACCGGTGTTGTAACCCACGGCGTGGGCACCGATCACGTTCTTGCTGAGACCGCCGGCGCGGCCCTCCCACAGACGGCCGTACTTGTCGGCCAGCACGTTGTAGCCCACGTCGGACCAGCCGCGGCCCTGCGTGTGGAAGCTGTAGATGCCGCGCAGGATCGAGGGGACGTCCTGGGCCGAGTAGCTGTTGGAGCCGGCGGTGTGGTGCACGATCGCGGCCTTGAGCGAGCCGGCGTAGTCCGGCGAGCCGTTGCGCAGGCGCTCGTTCGCGCCCCACGACTTGCGGGAGCCGATCGACGGCTTGTCGACCTTCTTGACCGCCGTGTTCTGCACGGTGGAGCTGCCGGGCGTGTACGACGCGTTCCGGACGGTCGCCTCGGTCGCGGCCTGCGCGTTCGCGGCGCCGGTCTCGTCCGACTCGACCGCGGGGACGTCCGCAGCGGGCGCCTCTTCGCCAGGGGCGTCCTCGGCGGGTGCCTCGGTGTCGCCCTCGGTCGCACCGGCGTCGTCCTGCGGGGGCAGGACGGGCTGGTTGGCCTCGACGGCCTCGGCGTCAGCGGCCGAGGACTTGGGGTCGACCAGGACCAGCTCGGCGTTCGAGGGGGCCTCGGGCCCGCCCAGCACGCGCAGCTGCACGCTGTCGGAGCCCGCGACGACGAACGGCTCCGTGCCGTTGCCGCCCTCGTCGATGTTCTCGACCTCGAGGTCGGTCCACGCGCCCCACTCGTCGCCGGACTTCGTGCGCACCTCGAACGTCACGGAGGTGTCGCCCTCGTAGGTGACGCCCACGACGCTGGGGTTCCCGGCGGGGACGTCGACGGAGTCGGAGATCGCGGCGATCGTGACGCCGTCCTCGGTCTCCTCCGTGACGGAGCCCACGACCGGGGAGTCGGTCTCCTCCGGCTCCGGGGACTCGGTGGACTCCTCCGGCGTCGACCCATCGGTCGACGCGTCGCCGGAGTCGCCCAGGCCGGGGGCGTCCTCGTCCTGGGACGGTGCGGACTCGGAGGAGTCCGTCAGCGAGGTGGTGGCCGCGTTGAACGCTCCGCTGCCCACGGCGTACGGGGTGGCGGACACGTTCGTCGCCGTCGTCGCGTCCTGGGGTGCGCGCAGCAGCCCGGGGACGTTGACGAGCGAGCGGTTCGATGCGGATGCCGTCGACTCCGAGGACGCGCGGGCGCCGGCCTCATCGAGGCCGTCCGTGTCGATGTCCGTGATCGGAGTCGAGCTGAGATCGGGATTGACGGGAACGGCGATCGCCGCGGTCGAGCTGGACAGCCCGATGGTCGTCACCATGACCGCCGCCGCGCATGCGGCTGCAGAAGGGATCAGAATTCTCATCGTTTCAGCCTTTGTGAGGAAGACAGGGAAGGAGGCTTCTACGAAGTGGGGGCGTCGCTGGATGCGACGAACCACCTCAACATCTCAAGATTGTTACACAAATCCGGCGTGTCTGAGTTGAAATCTCGACCGATGAGAGAATGACACGGTTGTGGTTCCGCGAGATGACGCGCGAGAGTGCGTCTCAGAAATTTTTCAGCCGATCGCGATGATATCCGCGATCACGGGACGCTGCAGATCGCGGAGGCGTCCTCGTCCTCCGCGCCGCCCGCGTCCGCCTCGTCGGTCGCACCGGCCGCGGACACGTCCGCGGGCCCGGCGCCCGGCTGCGGTGCTGCCCACACGGAGACCTCGCCCGAGGCCCCGGTGCCGGGGACTGCGGACGTCGAGGCGGCCTCGGCGGACTCCTCCGACTCCGCGATCGAGGAGGCGACCAGCTCGTGCACCTGGGCGAAGTCCGGGTGCGTGGGGTTGACCTCGGGCGGGGTGAGGTTGAGGGAGGAGGTGCCGGCGGAGCGCGTCTTGAGGGCGAGATCGACGAAGCGGTCGACCTGGATCTGGGGGATGTCCGTCGTGACGACCTCGGGGGCGGCCTGCGCGATGTCCTGGAAGCGCAGCAGCAGTGTGGACGGGTCCAACTGGCGGACCATCGCGTCCTGGACGCAGCGCTGGCGGACCATCCGCTCGTAGTCGGAGGAGAACTCGCGGGAGCGGGCGAACCAGAGCGCGTGGTAGCCGTCCAGGTGCTGCTCGCCCTCCTCGATCCAGCCCTTGACGGGTCCGTGCTGGCCCGTGTTCGGGTCGACGCCGGAGGAGATCGGCACGCGCTTGCCGGCGACCACGGTGATGCCGCCCATCGCGTCGATGAGGTCCTCGAAGCCCTTGAGGTCGATCATCGCGTGGTACTGGACCTCGAGGCCCGTCACGCCGCCCACAGCCTCCTTCATGGCCTCGACGCCGGGGGTCACATCGTCCGGGTATGCGTCCGCGTGCTCCTCCCCCTGCTGGTAGACGGCGTTGAGCAGGCACTCGTCGCCGCAGGTGAAGCCGTCGGGGTAGACCTCGCGCAGCGGGCTGTCCTCGTCGAAGGGGACGTTCTGCATGTTGCGCGGCAGGCCGATCATGACCGCCCCGCCGGTCTTCGCGTCGACGCTCACCAGGGTGATGCTGTCCGGCCGGATGCCCTGGCGGCCCTTGCCGGCGTCGGATCCCAGCAGCAGGATGTTGTAGCGACCGTCGACCGGCCGCTCCCCCAGCCCGCCGGCGAACAGGTTCGTCATGAGCTCGCGCTGGCTGTTGATCATCACCGTGCCGTAGGCGGTGCCGCCCGTGACGACGAGCATCGTGACGAGGGCGGCCGCCAGGAAGCGGGTGCGCGCCCGCGGGCTGAGCGTGTGGAGGCGGACGCGGCGGACCGTGTCGAGGAGGCACAGGATCCAGCTGACGCCCGCGACGACGACCACCAGCAGGACGCCCGTGAGGATGAACGGGTTCGTCGCGAGCGTGAAGGCGATCTGCCGGCGGATGAGCACCGCCGCGAGGGCCACCACGATCAGCAGCCACGTGACGAGGGTGATGACGAGCGGGATCCGCGACCGGCGGGCGCGGAAGAGCGTCTGCACGCTGCCGGGCATCAGGACCGTCGCGACCAGCAGCACCCATCCGCGCACATCGCGGTGCCGGGCATCGAGATGTCCGGGTTCGCGAAGGGGATCGACGTGCTGGAGTGTGCGTTGCTGCGTCACGGTGCCTCGGGGTCAGGTCGAGTGGACAGCACCACAATGCACGATCCGAGGTCCGTTCGCACGGAGGCGGCACCGGCAGGTCGGTGGGAGATGGCTGGACGGTGGGTTGGAAGCGGTGGCGTCAGCCGGCGCTCGACACCCAGTCGCGCAGGCGGCCCAGGCCTTCCTCGATGCGGGGCAGGGCGATCCCGGAGTACGCGAGGCGGATGTAGTCGCGGTCCTCCCCCGGCTGGCGCGAGCCGAAGTGCTCGCGAGTGCAGAAGGACACACCCGTGGCGTGCAGCGCCTGCTGTGCGAAGTCCCCCACGTCCGCGGCACCCACCCGACGGACCGCTTCCGTCACGTCCGGGAAGACGTAGAAGGTGGACTCCGGGACCGCGACGCTCATGCCCGGCGTGTCATTCACGAGCGCGCACACCGCGTCGCGGCGCTGTCGGAAGTCCTCCAGCATGGCCCGTACGGGCTCCTGCGTGCCCGTGAGGGCTGCGATGCCCGCCCACTGGACGAAGTGGGTCGTGCAGGATTCGTCGTTCGTATTGAGCGTCGCGATGATCTGCGCGACCTGCGGGGGTGCGACCGCACAGCCCAGCCGGGAGCCCGTCATCGCGTACTTCTTGCTGAATGTGTAGAGGATGACCGTGCGCTCGCGCATGCCGGGCATCGCCGCGATCGAGTGCGAGCTGCCGGAGTAGCGCATGTCGAAGTACGCCTCGTCGGAGAGCACCCACAGGTCGTGCTCCTGCGCTATCTGCGCGATCGCCTCGCGCTCCGCCTGCGTCGACTCCGCAGAGATCGGGTTCTGCAGGTCGTTGTAGATGAGCGCCGTCGTCTGCGGGGTGATGAGGGACCGCAAGTGGTCCAGGTCGATCGCGAAGCCCTGCGGGGTCGGCACGTACCGGTACGGCAGCGGCGTGCCGCCCAAGTACTCGATCTGCGATTCGTAGATGGGGAAGCCCGGGTTGGGGTAGAGCACGCCCTCCCCCGGGTTCATGACCGTCTGGAGGAACTTCGTGATGACCGGCTTGCCGCCCGTCGTCACGACGATCTCGTCCGCGCTGAGCGACATCCCGCGCTGCCCGCCGATCTCCGCGGCCAGCGCCTCCCGCAGCTGCGGGATCCCCGGGCCCGGGCAGTAGCCGGTCTTCCCGTCCGCGATCGCCGCGTTCATCGCCTCGATGATGTGGGGCGCGGTGGGGAGGTCGATGTCGCCCAGATGGAATGGGTAGACCTCGTGGCCCCGTGCGGACCAGTCCGCTGCGGCCTGCGCGACGGCGAAGGCCGTCTCCGTGCCCAGATCCTCGATCCGGTCAGCAATCCTCATGGCGGTCTCCTCGTGTTCGCAGTCGGTCGTCCGTCGTCGGTCACCAGTCTGCACCCTGCGACCGTGCCCGCCAGCACCGCGTCCGCGATTCGACGGCCCCGCCCACTGGCCGAGGGCATGCAGACGGGCCCCACCCTCGCACAGAGGATGAGGCCCGTCGTGGCTGTGCCGCTCAGGCCAGGAGCTTGCGTCCCATGACGAGGCGCTGCACCTGATTCGTGCCCTCATAGATCTGCGTGATCTTCGCGTCGCGCATCATGCGCTCGACCGGGTGGTCGACGACGTAGCCGGCCCCGCCCAGCAGCTGGACCGCGTCCGTCGTGATCTCCATCGCGACATCGGAGGCGTACGCCTTCGCGGCCGCGCCGAAGTAGCCCAGGTCCTTGTCCTCGCGCTCGCTCTTCGCGGCGGCGACGTACGTGAGCTGGCGCGCGGCCTCGAGCTTCATGCCCATGTCCGCGACCATGAACTGGATCGCCTGGAAGTCCGCGATGGCCTTGCCGAACTGCTTGCGCTCCTTGATGTACCCGATCGCGTAGTCCAGTGCGCCCTGGGCGATGCCCACGGCCTGCGCGGCGATCGTCACGCGCGTGTGGTCGAGCGTCCGCAGTGCGATCTTGAGGCCCTCTCCCTCCGCACCCACGATGCGGTCGGCCGGCAGGAAGACGTCCTCGAAGAACAGCTCTCGCGTGGGGCTGCCCTTGATGCCCAGCTTCCGCTCCTTCTCGCCGAAGCTGAAACCCTCATCGCCCTTCTCCACGACGAACGCCGTGATGTTGCGCCCGCGCGGGCCCTCCGGGTCCGTCACGGCCATGACCGTGTAGAACTCCGACTCGCCCGCGTTCGTGATCCACGTCTTCACGCCGTTGAGGCGCCAGCCGTCGCCGTCGCGCACCGCCTTCGTCTTCATCGCGGCGGTGTCGGAGCCGGCCTCGCGCTCGGACAGGCCGTACGAGAAGCCTTTGCCCTCCGCCAGCTGCGGGAGGTACTTCTGCTTGACCTCGTCACCGCCGCCCAGGATGACCGGCATCGAGCCCAGCTTGTTGACGGCCGGGATGAGCGAGGACGAGGCGCAGCCCCGCGCCACCTCCTCGATGACGATCGCGGTCGCCAGCGCGTCCGCGCCCACGCCGCCGTACTCCTCCGCCACGTGCGGAGCGTGGAAATCCGTCGCCAGCAGCGCGTCGTGCGCCTCCTGCGGGAACCGCGACTGCTCGTCGACCTCCGCCGCGAACGGCGTGATCCTGCCCTCGACGACCTCGCGCACCGCCGCGCGCAGCTCGTCGTGCTCTTCCGTGGGCGTGTACAGATCGAATGACATCCTCAACTCCTTCCGGCCGGCCCTGCGGCTCGACACTGTCGTCGTACCTGGAGGTGACGGACTCCCGTGCGGGCGTCCGTCAGGGGTTTGGTCTCAGTCTCGCGCACCGTCTCCGGTCGCGACGCGCTGGGCGAGTGCGCGGCCCTTCGCCTGCGCGGTCCGGCGCAGTCCCGCCCGGTGCTCGTCGAGTGCGGTGCGCAGCTCCTCCCGGTCGCCGGCGGCGGCCATGATCCGCACGGCCAGAAGGCCCGCGTTGTGAGCGCCGCCCACGGACACGGTTGCGACCGGCACGCCGGAGGGCATCTGGACGATCGAGAGGAGCGAGTCCATCCCGTCCAGGTGCTTGAGCGGCACCGGCACACCGATGACCGGCAGCGGCGTGAGCGAGGCGAGCATGCCCGGCAGGTGCGCCGCGCCGCCGGCGCCGGCGATGATGACGTCCAGCCCGCGGTCCGCGGCCGTCCGCCCCCACTCGACCATGTCCTCGGGCATCCGGTGGGCGGACACGACCTCCGCCGTGTACGGCACCCCGAACGTCTCGAGTGCCGTGGCCGCCGCCTGCATCGTGGGCCAGTCCGAATCGGACCCCATGACGATCCCCACCCGGGCACCCTCCGCCGAGGCCGTGGTCGCCTTCGTGCTCAGGTCCGGGTGCGGGTCCGTGTCCACGCCGGCGATGAAGTCCGCCGCGTGGCGGGCGCGGGCCAGCAGGGCGTCCGCGTCACCGGAGCCGGCGAGGTTCACGTGCCCCAGCTTGCGGCCGGGTCGCACCTCCTTGCCGTACAGGTGGACCTTGACGGCCGGATCGTGCGCCATCACGTGGAGGTACGCGTGGTAGAGGTCCGTGTGGTCCGCGCCCAGCACGTTCACCATCGCGGTGAGCGGGGCCAGGGGTGCGGGGTCGCCCAGCGGCAGGTCGAGGACCGCGCGCAGGTGCTGCTCGAACTGGCTCGTGACGGATCCGTCCTGCGTCCAGTGTCCCGTGTTGTGCGGGCGCATCGCCAGTTCGTTGACGAGGTAGCCGCCCGGCACCTCGAACATCTCCATCGCCATGACGCCCGTGACGTCCAACCGGGTCGCGAGCGCGATGACATCGTTCTGGATGCGCTGGGACATCTCCGGCGCCAGTCCGGGGGCCGGGGCGATCGCCTCCTTGCACACCCCGTCCTGCTGGTGGGTCGCGACGACGGGCCAGACCGCGGTCTGGCCGGACGGCGACCGGCCGACCATGACCGACAGTTCGCGCTGGAAGTCGACCTTCTCCTCCGCCAGCAGCGGACCGGGGGCCTCCGCGAACCAGTCCGCGGCCTCGGCTGGGTCGTGGATGACGCGGACTCCGTGTCCGTCGTAGCCGCCCCGCGGGGTCTTGAGGATGAGGGGCAGTCCCAGGTCGCCGGCCGCGGCCGCGAGCGACTCGACCGAGTGGACCTCCGCCCACCGGGGGTTGGGCAGGCCCAGCTCGTCGATCCGCCGGCGCATGACGAGCTTGTCCTGTGCGTGGATGAGCGCGTCCGGCCCCGGATGCACGGGGTGGCCGGCCGCCTCGAGCGCCCGCAGGTGCTCCGGCGGCACGTGCTCGTGGTCGAACGTGAGGACGTCGACCGTCTGCGCGAAGGCCAGCAGCGTGTCCCAGTCGCGGTAGTCGCCCACCGTCACGTGGGCGGACACCTGCGCGGCGGAGGAGCCCTCCGCTTCGCTGAGGACATGGAAGGAGACGCCCAGCGCCTCGGCTGCGGGCGCCATCATCCGGGCGAGCTGTCCGCCGCCCACGACGCCGATCTTGGGGAAAGTCACGGGATCAGTGTATGCGCGCTGAGCACGGAGGACTCCGGGGGCCACTATCCTGGCGATCATGGGAGTGGCGAAGGAACTGCGACGCGTGGGCAAGTTCTCCGCCGTCGGCACCGTCGCCTTCCTCGTCGACATCGGCCTCTTCAACCTGCTGCGACTGGATCCCGTGGGGATGGGTCCGCTGTGGGCGAAGGCCCTCTCCGTCACTGCCGCCACGACCGTCTCGTGGGTGGGATCGCGCTACTGGACGTTCCGCGACGGTCGCACGAACACCCCCGTGAAGGAGGCGATCGGGTTCTTCGCGGTCAACGCCGCGGGCCTCCTCATCGCCCTCCTGTGCCTCTGGTTCTCGCACCACGTGCTGGGCCTGACCTCCGCGTTCGCGGACAACGTCTCCGGCAACGTCGTGGGCGTCCTGCTGGGCAACGTCTTCCGCTACCTCATGTACCGGCACGTGCTCTACCGGCCGGCCCGCGGCACGCCGCCTACGCCGCGCCGGGCGATCGTGAACCTGGACGATCCCGCCGGCGCCTGAGGCTCAGCCGCCCAGCGTCAGCCGCCCAGACTCAGCAGCGGGATCTCCAGCTCGTCCGGAGTCACGCCCCCGTGGTGTCCCAGCAGCGACAGCGCCGCGGGCGAGTCCCGCTCCGAATCGACGATCCCGAACCCGGGCTCGCCGATGACGACGAGGTCGCCGATCCGCGGCAGGTTGCGGTCGCGGACGGGTCCGAAGAGCCCCGCGGCCACCGCCCGGTCCCGGGTCAGCACGGTCCCGCGGTCGCCCACGAGCGCGCGGAAGGCGGCGAGCGCATCCGCCTCCGCCCCGGCCCTCGCGTAGAGGTGGGTCGCGCGCGGCTCGCCGCCCACCGCCCGCAGCAGCGCCCGCTCGTCCGGGTGCAGCGCCAGGTCCAGCCGGGTCTCGTGCGGCACGTCGATCATGCCGTGGTCGGCGGTGATCGAGAGGACCGCGTCCGCCGGCAGGGAGTCCGCCAGCCGGCGCATGCTCCCGTCGACCTGCTCCAGCTCCTCGAGCCACTCCCACGAGTCGACGCCGTGGACGTGCCCGTTCTTGTCGAGCGCGCCCCAGTACAGGTAGACGACGCGTCGTCCGGGGGCGCGCAGCTCCTCGAGCGCGTGGTCGACCCGCTCGTCGAGCGTGCGCGAGCCGCGGAAGCGCGCCCCGCGCATCGACCCCCGGTTGAGACCCCGCCCGTCGAACTTGGGCTCGCCCAGATTCACGGCGTCGATCCCGCCCGCGATGAGGCGGTCGAAGAGGGTCGCGTCCGGCACCCAGACGCGCCCGTCCACGTGGTCGGACCCCGTGAGCTGGTTGAACACCTCATCGCTGTCCGGATCCAGCAGCGTGTAGCCCATGACCCCGTGCGCACCCGGCAGCAGGCCGGTCGCCAGGGAGGACAGGGAGTTCGCCGTCGTCGACGGGAAGCCCGCACTCAGCAGCGTCTCGTCCGGCAGCAGCGAGCGCAGGAACGGGGCGTGCGCGGCACGCCTGCGCAGCAGCCGGGAGCCCAGCCCGTCGATGAGCACGACGACGGCGGTCCGGGCGGACGCGTCCGGTGCGATGCGCTGGGCGCGGTCCGCGGCCTCGGGCGCGAGGATGTCCGCCCCGCCCACCGCCAGCGCGGCGGCCGGGATGACGTCGGACAGCAGCGGTCCCGCGTAGTCCGGGGTGGGAACGCGCAGCTCCTGGTCGCCCATCTGCTCAGGTCCCTCCGTGGGAGGCCCGGAACGCGGACCGGCGCAGCTCCAGTGCGAAGCTCTGCGCCCGCGCGACCGCCTCCGGTCCCTCCGCCTGGGCGGACACGCGCAGGGTGAGGTCCTCGGACAGGAGGCTGCCGCCGTACCCGTGGTCCGCGTCGCACTGCGGGTCCGCGCACGTCTCCGGGAACGTATCGATGCGGGTCGTCGACCCCCAGCCCAGCGTCAGCGACACCTCGACCGGCGCCTGGCCCGGCTGGAACTCGGCCGGCTTCTCGAAGGTGCGGCCGATGAGCACGGTGCTGATGTCCGTCAGCTCGATCGCCTCCGAGGACGTCATGGCCCGCGGCGGCTGTCCCAGCGGTCGCGGCGCAGGGTCGTCGTCGACGTGCGCGATGAGCAGCCGGGTGGGGGTGATCGCGAACGCTGTCACGTGGCGGTGGATCGAATCGAGGTCCACGTGCGTATCGATGTGGACGAAGTGCGACGTGATCGTTTCGCCGAACAGGCTCTCGACGATCATGGTCCCGGCGAGCTGCGGGTAGTACCCCGCCGCCTGGAGTTCCGTGACGAGTTCATGGGGAATTGCCATACGCACAGCATATGCGTCGCCTCCCACCCCTATGCTCGTGACCATGACCCACTACCCCGCACACTGGGAGGCCGACGTCGTCCTCCGCGACGGCGGCACCGCCCACCTGCGCCCCATCGTCCCCTCCGACGCGGACGCCCTGCAGACCATGCACCGCGCGCAGTCGCCGGAGTCCATCTACCTGCGCTTCTTCGCCCCCATGCCGCAGATCCCGGCGAAGGACCTGGACCGGTTCGTCACCGTCGACTACCGGGACCGGGTGGCCTTCGTCATGGTCGTGGGCGACGAGCTCATCGGGGTGGGCCGCTTCGACCGGATCGATGCGGACTCCGCCGAGGTCGCCTTCAACATCGCGGACTCGCACCAGGGCCGCGGGATCGGCTCGATCTTCCTGGAGCACCTGGCCGCCGCCGCCCGCGAGGTGGGCATCAACGTCTTCACCGCGGAGGTCCTCCCCCAGAACCGCTCGATGCTGCAGGTCTTCACGGCCGCCGGCTACGAGGTCTCCCGCGAGTTCGAGGACGGGGTCGTCGCCGTCCGCTTCGAGATCGACCCGACGGACCGCGCCCGCGAGGTCATCGCCTCCCGCGAGCACCGTGCGGAGGCGCTGAGCGTCCGGTCCGTCCTGCACCCGTCCTCCGTCGTCGTCATCGGCGCCTCCCGCAAGCGGCACTCGACGGGTAACCTTCTGGTCCGCAACCTCACCGCCGCGGGCTTCCAAGGCACCCTCACGGTCGTCCACCCGGAGGCGGAGTCGATCGCGGGCCTGCCCACCGTGCGCAGCCTCGACGACCTCACGGAGCCCGCGGACCTCGCCGTCATCGCGGTGCCCGCGGCCGCCGTGTCGGATGTGGTCCGCGACTGCGCGGCCCACGGGGTCAAGGCCGTCGTCGTCATCTCGTCCGGCTTCGCGGAGGCCGGTGAGGAGGGCACCGCCCTGCAGCGCGAGCTCGTCGCGACCGCCCGCTCGCACGGCCTGCGCGTCGTGGGCCCCAACAGCTTCGGCATCGCGAACACCGCCGAGGACGTGGCTCTGAACTCGTCCCTGTCCCCCTTCCTGCCGGACAGGGGGAGCCTCGGACTCTTCAGCCAGTCCGGCGCACTGGGCACCGCCCTGCTGGCGCGGGCGACCCGCCTGGGTCTGGGGATCTCCACCTTCGTGTCCGCCGGCAACCGCGCGGACCTGTCCGGCAACGACGTCCTCCAGTACTGGGAGGAGGACCCCGCGACGAAGGTGGTGGGGCTCTACCTCGAGTCGATCGGCAATCCGCGCAAGTTCTCGCGCATCGCGCGCCGGGTCAGCCGGGTCAAACCAGTCGTGGTCGTGAAGTCGGACCTGACGGGTCAGGAGCTGCCGCCGGGGCACCAGGTGCGACTGTCCGGACTGGAGGAGCGCGCCGCGGGCGCGCTCGACGAGGTGCTGACGCAGGCGGGCGTCATCCGCGCGGATTCGATCCGACAGCTCTTCGACTTCGCCCAGCTGCTCACCGCGCAGCCGCTGCCCGCGGGTCGCCGGGTGGGCATCGTGGGCAACTCCGCCGCTATGGGGACCCTGCTCGTCCAGGCCGCCCGCGCGGAGGGACTGGTCGTCTCCCGCGACCCCGTCTCCCTCCACCCGGAGGTGCAGTCCGAAGAGTTCGGCGATGCGCTGACGCAGATGTTCGAGCACGACGACGTCGATTCCGTCATCGTGAGCTTCACGCCGTCCGCCGGCGCGTCCGAGCGCGAGATCGCAGAGGTGCTGTCCGAGCAGGCCGCGCACGCGAGGCAGACGACGATCGCGTGCTTCTCCGGCGTCCAGGGTGTGCGCGACGAGCTCACCGCGTTCGTCCCCGGCGCGGACGGCACCCCCGTCGCCCGGACGGTCCCCAGCTACTTCGGGCCGGAGGACGCGGTGACCGCGCTGGCCCGCGCGACGGACTACGCGATGTGGCGCAGCGAGGACCACGGCTCGTACCCGGAGCTCGAGGACATCGACCGGCGGGCGGCCCGCGCGATCATCGACGAGGCGCTCGACGAGTTCGAGACCGCGGATGACGCCCTCCCGGACGGTCTGGACGAGGAGGCGCGGGTGCTGGATCCGGCCCGCACCCGCGCCCTGGCCGCCGCCTACGGCATCCCCGTCCTGCGGCACGTCACGACCGCGACCGTCGAGGAGGCGCTGGCGGCGGCCGACGACCTGCAGTACCCCGTCGCGCTCAAGGCCGTCCATACGCGCCTGCGCCACCGGATGGAGCTGGGCGGCGTCCGCCTCAACATCGAGACGCCGGAGGAGCTGCGGGACGACTACCTGCAGATCCGCGGCATCATCGACGCCTTCACCGCAGAGGGGCCGTACGAGATCGACGTGCAGGCGATGGCGCCGCCGGGCACTGCATGCGTGATCCGCGGCGGCGAGGATCCGCTGCTGGGGCCGGTCGTGTCGTTCTCCCTGTCCGGGGACACGACGGAGCTGGTGGGGGACATCGCCCACCGCGTCGCCCCGCTCACGGACGTGGACGCCGCCCGGATGATCCGGTCCGTCAAGGCGGCTCCCCGCCTCTTCGGCTACCAGGGGCTGCCCGTCATGAATGTCGAGCCGATCGAGGACCTGGTGCAGCGGGTCTCGCAGCTGGTCGACGACTTCCCGCAGATCGCTGAGTTCTCGATCCACCCGGTCGTCGCGACGACGACGGAGTCACACGTGCTGAGCATCCGGGTCACACTGCGCGGCACCGTCGACCGGATGGACTCCGCCCGGCGTCGCCTCGCGTGATCCGCGCCACGCCGGGCGACGGTCGTCCGACGACTGCACGACACCGGAGCCATCACCGGTGAGGTTTGCCTCAGCACACCCATTTCGGTTACATTCGAATGACCGAATACACGGGTGATGGCTCCCGTCGGCGCACGCGGCCGATGCACACCCGCGCCGTTCGGGGAGGAGGAACGATGAGCACGCTCGCGATGGACACCGCCACCGGGATCGACGACCGGACCCTGGCGCCCACGGCACCCCGTCCCGCACCCCGCAGCGCCCACGTCCCCCAGCGGGACGGACTCCGCAGCGCCACGTTCCACTTCTCCACCCGGCCCCGCATCCTCACGGTCGTCTCGACCCACCGCCTGTCCGCGGACCTCATGCGCGTCCGCTTCCGCGCGGACGACGACTTCGCGGATCTGCCCAGCATCAGCCCGGACGAGCACCTCAAGCTGTTCTTCGACACGGATGAGGACGGCCGGCCCGTCCTGCCCACGATCGTCGACGGTCGGTACTCGCTGCGCGGCCTCACGCACCGCGACTTCACGATCCGCTGGTTCGACGCGCGCACCCGCCTGCTGGACGTCGACTTCGTCCTGCACACCCACGGTGTCGCCGGCCACTGGGCGCTGGCCGCGGCACCCGGCGACAGCCTGGGCTCGATGGGCCCCCGCACCACCTACCTCGTGAAGGACACCGTCGACTGGTACGTCCTGGCGGCGGACGAGACGGCGCTGCCGGCACTGGCCCGCTGGGCGGAGACCCTGCCGGAGGGGACGCGGGCGACCGCCTACATCGAGGTCTCCTCCGCCGACTCGGAGATCGCCCTGCCCACCCGCGCGGATCTGACGGTGCACTGGCTGCACCGCGGCGACGCGCAGCCGGGCACCACGACCCTGCTGGCGGACGCGGTCATGGAGCACGACTTCTCCGACCCCAACGGCTACGTGTGGGCCGCCGGCGAGGCGATGTCCATCAAGTCGCTGCGCTGCTTCCTCACCTTCCGCACGCGGCTGGGCCGCGACAACTGGACGGTCGACGGATACTGGCGCCGCGGCGAGGCCAACTTCGACCGCACGATGCGCGGCCGGCACTGCCCGCAGTGCACGACCCCCGCCTCCTGAATCAGTTCGGGCGGGTTCCACCGCCCCGACCGGCGGTTTTCCCCACTGCCGCCGCACCGCACCGTTCCTAGGCTCGGAGCATGCGCCTCCTCTCCGGCCTGCTGAGCACGGGCCTCCCGCTCGCCGTCCTCCTCGCCGTCACCGGCACGATCCTCCAGGCGGTGGGCACGCACGTGCAGCA
>DYUK01000037.1 GCA_020743695.1 Brevibacterium senegalense
GCCGCCGGTGCGGTGCTGACCGCAGGCGCGAACGTGTGGCTCAAGATGTGACGGTGCCGCGCACGCCCTGGGCATGACAGGGCCACGCATGTCCGCTGCCGGACGCGACGATGGCCGGGAGCGAATCTCTCCCGGCCATCGTCATGCGTCGTGCGTCTCAGGCGTCAGGGACGCCCGGGGACGGTCTGCGCCACCGGTCAGCCCAGCGCGCCGGCCTTCCAGTCCTCGACGAACTGGCCGTTGTCGCCGACCCACTCCTCGACGGCGCCGTCCAGGTCCTCGCCGCCGTAGTTCTCCTCGGAGAACATGACGTTCTCGAGGCTGGAGAGGTTCTCGTCATCGATCACGAGGTTCTTCAGCAGCTGCGTGACCTGCGGGTTGTCCTCCGAGAAGCCGGGACGGGCGAAGTTGAAGATGGTCTCCGCCTCACCCATCGCGCCCTCGGGGTCCTCGAGGTCGCGGACCGGGAACGCGTCGTAGGCCCAGTGCGGGCGCCACAGGGTGACGGCGACGTTGTCGCCGGCATCCGTGGACGACTGGAGCTGCGCCAGCATCGCCGGGGTCGAGGAGATCGCGAACTCCCAGTCCTCGAGGCCGTAGGTCGGGATGGCCTCGTCCTCGGTGACGCGGGTCAGACCCGCGCCCGCCTCGATGCCGTACAGCGTGCCGCCGTACTCGTCCTGCATGTCCGCGAGGTCCGCGATGGACTGCGCCGGGGAGTCCTCGTTGACCGCGATCGTGAGCTTCGCGTTGTCGTACCAGCAGCCGGCCGTCTCCAGGTCGTCGCCGTACTGCTCGAGGTAGTCCTCGTGGGTGATCGGCATCCAGCCGTCCATGACGAAGTCGATGTCGCCGCCGGCCACGGCGGTGAACGCCGGGCCCGCGTCGAACGACTCGACGGCGACGGTGTAGCCGTCCTCCTCGAGGACGTGCTTCGTCAGGTGCGCGGCGGCGAAGGACTCGTCCCAGCCGTTGAACGCACCGATCGTGATGTCCGTGTTCTCGTCCGACGCCAGGTCGACCTCAGCCGATTCCCCGCCGGGCACGCACTCCGACCAGTCACCGCCGCCTGTGTCCTCCGAGGCCTCCGCCTCCGGAGTGTCGGCGTCCGTGGCACCGCACGCGGTGAGGGTGAGCAGGCCGGCGGCGAGAGCGCCGGTGAGCGGCATGAGTGTGGACTTCTTCATGTCTGGACTCCCTTTCTGTGTGACGTTGGATGTGTCGCTCAGGACGCGCGCTTGGCGCGCTCGAGCGGGGTCTTGCTGCCCAGACCCGCGGTGACGCGGTCCAGGTAGACGGCCAGGATGACGACCGCCAGTCCGGCCTCGACGCCGATGCCCACGTTCAGGCGGCTGATCGCACCCACGACCTCGCCGCCCAGACCGCCCGAGCCGGCCATGCCGGCGAGGACGACCATCGACAGCGCGAGCATGATGACCTGATTGATGCCGGCCATGATGGTCGCCATCGCCAGGGGCAGCTGCACCTTGAAGAGGATGTGGGCGGGGGTCGCGCCGAAAGCCTGTGCGGCCTCGACCTTGTCCTCCGCGACCTGGCGGATCGCCAGCTCCGTGAGGCGGACGCCCGGGGGCATCGCGAAGATGATGGTCGCGAAGGCGCCGGGGACGACGCCCACGCTGAACATGACGATCGCGGGCACGAGGTAGGCCAGTGCGGGCATCGCCTGCATGAAGTCGAGGATCGGCTTGAGGATCGTGGAGACGATCTGCGACTTCGCCGCCAGCACGCCCAGGGGCAGTGCCAGGATGAGCGCGACGATGACCGCCACGAGGACGAGCGCCAGCGTCGACATGGCGTTCTCCCACTGGGCCAGGGCCCAGATGGCGTAGAAGCCCAGGACGGTGAAGAGTGCGACCTTCCAGTTCGAGGCGATCCACGCGATGCCCGCGAAGACGAGGATCATCGCGAAGATGATGAGCGCGCGCAGGACGCTCGAATCCGCGATCGCACCGTTGTCGACGAGGATCTTGGGGAACGCGAGGATGTGGAAGAGGAGCTGGTACGTGCTCTGCATGAGCCACGTGAAGGCGTCCAGCAGCCAGCCGAAGACGTTGCCGAACCACGTGATGAAGCTGTCGGCCCAGTCGCCCAGCGGGATCCGGGGGTAGAGGAAGTCGAGGAGACTCAGAGCGACGGCGTTCATCGGTCGGCTCCCATCGTGTCGTCGGTCGGTCCTTCGGAGGCGTGGTCACCCGGCGGCGGCTCTTCGGCCTCGTGGATGTCCCCTGCCCCGGCCGCGGCGATGCCCGGCTTGGGCTCCGGTGCGTCGTCGTCCTGGGCGGTGAAGGCCTCGGCGTCGTCCTGCGGCTCGACGTTCGCCGGCAGCGGGGTGACGGCGGGCATCTCCCCTGTCGACGGACCGACCTGCGACATCGACGAGAGGACCGCGATGCGGGGGATGACGCCCAGCAGGCGGTTGTCCCCGTCGACGACGGCCAGCGGGACGCGGGCGGTCGACGAGGGCGCGAAGAGTTCGGACAGCGGGGTGTCCGGTCCCACGGTGAGGATGCCGTCCGTCTCGACGTAGTCGCTCAGGGCCGTGGCGCCCTCGCGGGCGGCGCGGACCGCGGCGCGGTCATCGACGGAGCCCAGCAGGTGCCGGGTGCTGTCGATGACGAAGAGGCCGGAGACCCGCTCGCGCTCGAACAGGCGCATCGCGGTGCGGGGGCCGGCGGTGTGGCGGACCACCGCGGTCGTGTCCTGCATGATCGACGAGGCCGTCAGCACGCGTGTGCGGTCGACGTCCTGGACGAAGTTCGCGACGTAGTCGTCCGTGGGGCGCGTGAGGATGTCCTCCGATGTGCCGATCTGTGCGATCCGGCCGTCGCGCATGACCGCGATCCGGTCGCCCAGGTACATCGCCTCGTTGAGGTCGTGGGTGATGAAGACGATCGTCTTCGCCAGCGTGCTCTGGAGCTCCACCAGCTGGTCCTGCATCTCGCGGCGGATGAGCGGGTCGAGGGCGGAGAACGCCTCGTCCATGAGGAGGATGTCCGTCTCCGCGGCCAGGGCGCGTGCCAGACCCACGCGCTGCTGCATTCCGCCGGACAGCTGGTTGGGGTACTTGTCGCCCCAGCCGCCCAGGCCCACGGTGTTGAGCCACTCGTCCGCGCGCTCCCGCGCCTCATTGCGCGGGACGCCCTGCAGATCGAGGCTGTAGGCGGCGTTCTCTCGCACCGTCCGGTGGGGGAGGAGCGCGAAGTGCTGGAAGACCATCGAGATGCTGTCGCGGCGGACCTGGCGCAGCTGGGTGGGCCCCATCGCGCTGATGTCCTTGCCGGCGATCTCGATCGTGCCGTCCGACGGGGACCAGAGGCCGTTGATCATGCGGATCAGGGTCGACTTGCCGGAGCCCGAGAGGCCCATGACGACGAAGATCTCACCACGGCTGACCTCGAAGCTCGCATCGATGACGGCGGCCGTACCGAGGTCGGCGACCTCTGAACGGTCGGCGCCCGCTTTGATGCGCTTGACGACTTCCTTCTCGTTACGCCCGAAGACCTTCCAGACGTGCGAGGCGCGGACTGCTGACACGTGACCGCATCCTTCCAATCGGGGACAGTGGGCCCGGTGCACCGGCGAGGTCCTCCGGGGCGACCCGGCAGGGCGGACTCGGCGGGTCGCCGTATTGCCACGATTTCCGTTGTCCCAGTCTAGACGCGGGGATGTGGAAAACCATGTGGAATCCGGGGTGGAAAGTGGCCGAACATGCGACTGTGACGTGCGACACGCGATCTGACCTGCAGAAACACCCGAAAGTGCTTGTTACCCTATCGTTAGGGTGGTTGTAAGGATTCTTGCGGATCGTTGTCAGGAACCGGCAGAACGGGGGATGAGGGCCGCGCGGGATTCCCACGATGCGGGATTCGACGCCGCCGTGTCGCCGCTGATCGGTCGGATCCTGAGTGCTGCCCGTGTCTGGGTAGAGTGCCCGCATGACGTCGCGCACCCCACTGAGCCCGCTCCCATTCTCCTCTGGGACCGGTCCCGCGATCATCGTCCCGATCCTTGCCCCCACCCCCGCCGAGGCCGCTGACCGGGCCCGTGCGGCCGCGGCCACCGCTGGGGTGGACGTCCTGGAGTGGCGGATCGACGAGCACGTGGCCGGGGGTCTGTTGGACGCCGGCGCGCGGGAGGACGCGGGCGCGTCAGAGGCCGGCGGGTCCGCGGAGCTGCGCACCGCCTACGACGGGATCGCAGCTCCCGGCGTTCCCGTGCTCGTGACCGTCCGCTCGCGGACGGAGGGCGGGCACTGCCCGGACGACCGCTACGCCGAGGCCGTCGAGGCCGCGATCGCGCTGCGGCCGGCCGCCGTCGATGTCGAGATGGGCCGGGAGGAGGCGGGACGGCTGCTGGCGGCGGCCTCGGACGCGGGGGTGTCGACCGTCGTGTCCGCGCACGCGTGGGAGGCGACGCCCACGGCGCAGGAGCT
>DYUK01000038.1 GCA_020743695.1 Brevibacterium senegalense
GCTTCCCGGAGCTGTTCCGCACTCTGCTGGACCAGGGCACGGAGGTCTTCGTGGTCCCCGCCGCGTGGCCCGCCCCGCGCGTGGACCACTGGTCGCTCCTGGCCCGCGCCCGTGCGGCCGAGGACTTCTGCGCGATGGTCGCGGTCAACACCGCGGGCTTCCATGCGAAGACGCAGATGGGCGGTCACTCGGTCATCCTCGACGCCTCCGCGGACGTGCTGGCGGAGGCGGGCGAGTCGGAGACGATCATCACCGCGGACCTCGACCTCGACGCGATCCACGAGCGTCGCACCGCGTTCCCGGCGCTGGGCGACCGCCGCCTGTGACCCACGTGACGAGCGGCGTCGAGCCGCAGGTGCGCCTCGCCGCGCTGCCCCTCTACCTCCTCGTGGGCGCGATCGTCGGCTCGATCGGTCTCGTCCTCACCGGCGCCGCCGCCCCCACCGTGCTGGCCGATTCCGGCCCGCTGGGACGCTGGGGCCTGCCCGCGGCGGAGTTCGTCTTCAACTCCGCGATGGCGATGACGCTGGGCGCGCTGCTGCTGGCCGTCGTCGTCGTGCCGCGCACGGCGGGGCGGAAGTCCACGCGCATCGACGGTGACTGGGAGCGGCTGCTGGGCATCGCCCAGGGTGCTTCTGCGGTCTGGACCCTCAGCTCTGTCGCGGTCCTCATCCTCACGTACATCGACACGGCCGGCGCCCAGGCGTTCCAGGGCGACTTCTCCGCCCAGCTCTGGTCGTTCGTGACGGAGCTGGACCTGGGGCGGGTGTGGCTCGCCATCGTCTGTCTCGTCGCGATCGGCTCGACCCTGGTGTTCGGCCTGCGGTCCTACGCGGGTGTCGCGGCCTCGCTCGTCGTGTCCGCGCTCCCGATCCTCTTCCTGTCGATCCTGGGCCACTCGTCGGAGGCGGAGGGCCACGTCGAGGCCGTCGGCAGCCTCTCGATCCACCTGGCGGGTGTCGTCATCTGGGTGGGAGGACTGCTCTGCCTGGCCCTCCTGGCACCCGGTCTGGCGCGGCGTAAAGATCTGGGCGCGATCGTGGCGCGGTACTCGACGATCGCGCTCATCGCATACGCGCTCGTCATGTACTCCGGTCTCACGAACGCGCTGCTGCGCGTGGGCGGCCTGGCCGACTGGACGACCCAGTACGGCCTCGTCCTCCTCGCGAAGCTCCTCATCACGATCCTCCTGGGATTCGTGGGCTGGTCGCACCGCCGGTGGGTGATCGCGCGGATGCCCGGCGCCCCGCCGCAGGCGGGGACCGCGCAGGCGACGGGGACGACCCCGGCGACCGGGGCCTCGGGAGCGGCGAACGCAGTCCATCTGTTCTGGCGACTGGTGCTGGGGGAGATCATCCTGTTCGCGTCCGCGAGCGCGCTGGGAGTCGTGCTGTCGCGGACGGCACCGCCCGTGCCGGACGAGCCGCCCAGCCGGCCCACCGCGGCCCAGCTGCTGACCGGCGAGGCGCTGCCGCCCCCGCCGTCGTGGGGCACCTTCTTCACCGAATGGCGCCTGGACCCCGTGTGGGTGTCGATCACCGTGGGCTTCGCGATCTTCTACCTGCTGGCCGTGCGCCGCCTGCGCCTGCGCGGCGACACGTGGCCGGTGCACCGGACCATCTGCTGGCTGGTGGGGCTCGCCGCCCTGTTCTACGTCACGAGCGGCGGCGCGGCCATCTACGGGAAGATCCTCTTCTCCTCGCACATGATCCAGCACATGGTGCTCGTCATGATCGTGCCCATCCCACTGGTGCTGGGCGCTCCCATCACCCTGCTCATGCGCGCGATCCCGGCCCGGCGCGACGGATCCCGGGGCGTGCGCGAATGGGTGCTCACGATCGTGCACTCGCGGTACGCGTCGTTCTGGTCGCACCCGATCGTCGCGGCGGTCAACTTCGCGGGCTCGCTCATCGTCTTCTACTACTCCGGCATCATGTACGCGGCGATGGACACCCACCTGGGTCACCAGCTCATGATCCTGCACTTCCTGCTGGCCGGGTACTTCTTCGCGCAGTCGATCATGGGCGTCGACCCGGGGGTCAAGCGCTACCCGTACCCCGTGCGACTGCTGGTGCTGCTGGCGACCATGGCGTTCCACGCGTTCTTCGGCATCTCGATCATGTCCTCGACCTCGCTCATCGCCGGCGACTGGTTCGGCAACATGGGCCACGGCTGGGTGCCCGCCCTGGAGGACCAGATGACCGGAGGCGAGATCGCGTGGGGGATCGGCGAGATCCCCACCCTGGCGCTGGCGATCCTCATGGCCGCCGAGTGGTACCGGTCCTCGTCCCGGGAGGCGACCCGGTCCGACCGCGCGGAGGACCGGACCGGCGATGCAGAGCTCGAGGCGTACAACGCGATGCTCGCGGGGCTGGCCGCCCGGGACGAGCAGGACGAGCGGCGCGGGGACTGACGACGGGAGTCCGGGCACTGTGCCCCGGTGACTGCGGGAACGCGACCCCGCACACTGCCTGTGCGAGATCGCAGGGTCACGGATGGGCCACAGCGGTGCGTATGACTTGCACCACAGTGCGGGTGCCCGCATGCTGGGCGACGCACATGCGCCGTGGGCAGGGACGCCTGCGAGCGCACTGAAACCGGAGTCCGGTGCACGGGGTCCCGTGGGCGCAGTCGCTCGCGGCGGACGCCCTGCGACGGGCTCCCAGTCCAACAGGAGTCACCATGTCCAGCACCTCGGGTGCGGTGCCGACGGATCAGCCGTCGCAGAAATCGCAGCTGCAGAAGGTCGTCGCGGCGTCGATGGCGGGGACGGTCGTCGAGTGGTACGAGTTCTTCCTCTACGCCTCCGCCGCGACGCTCGTCTTCAACCACATCCTCTTCCCGCCGTCGAACAACCCGTTCGACGCCGTCATCGCGGCCTTCGGCACCTATGCGGTGGGCTTCATCGCCCGCCCCGTGGGCGGCATCGTCTTCGGCCACTTCGGTGACAAGTACGGTCGCAAGGCCCTGCTGCAGTTCTCGATCGTCCTCGTGGGCGTGTCGACGTTCCTCATGGGCTGCCTGCCCACGTTCGACCAGATCGGCTACGCGGCGCCCATCATCCTCGTGGTCCTGCGCTTCGTCCAGGGCTTCGCGGTGGGCGGCGAGTGGGGCGGCGCCGTCCTGCTGGTGGCCGAGCACTCGCCCAAGGAGTCCCGTGGGTTCTGGGCGTCCTGGCCGCAGTCCGGCGTTCCGCTGGGCAACCTGCTGGCGACGGCGGTCCTCTTCATCCTGACAGCCACCCTGACGGACGAGATGTTCCTCAGCTGGGGCTGGAGGGTCGCGTTCTGGCTGTCCGCCGTCATCGTCATCATCGGCTGGTACATCCGCACCCGCGTGTCCGACGCCCCCATCTTCCAGGAGGCGCAGGAGGAGGTCGTCGAGGAGGACGCCGGCTACGGCGTCGCCGAGGTGTTCAAGCGGTACCCGCGCGGCGTGTTCTGCGCGATGGGACTGCGCCTGGTGGAGAACATCCACTACTACCTGGTCGTCACCTTCACGATCACGTACCTGTCGCTGCAGGTGGGCATCGAGAGCTCGGAGATCCTGGGCCTGCTGCTGGGCGCGCACGCGATCCACGCGATCATGGTGCCGTTCATCGGGAAGCTCACGGACATCATCGGACGCAAGCCGCCGTACCTCATCGGCATCCTGCTGACGGCGACGTGGGGCTTCTTCGCCTTCCCGCTGTACGACACGGGCAACGCGTTCATGATCTTCATCGGCATCCTGGCGGGGCTCGTGTTCCACGGCCTCATGTACGCCCCGCAGCCGGCGATCATGTCGGAGATGTTCCCCACCCGCATGCGGTACTCGGGCGTGTCCGTGGGCTACCAGGTCACCGCGATCGTGGCGGGCTCGTTCGCGCCGATCATCGCGACGTTCCTGCTGCGGAACACGGGATCGTCCATCCCGATCGCGATCTACCTGGCGGTGGCCGCCGCGATCTCGCTGGTCGCGCTGCTGTTCACGAAGGAGACGCGCGGGGTCGACCTCATGGACGTCGACCGCATGGACTCCGAGTCCCGTGCCGCCCGCCGTCTGGGCAAGCTGGACGACGTGCCCGGCGCGTGAGCGTGATGCGCTGCTGAGCTGCGCTGCGAGGCAGCGCTGGTGTCAGTGACAGCAGGAGGCCCAGGCCGGATCCGTTCCGGCCTGGGCCTGCTGCGTGCGATCGACGTCGTCTAGTCGTCGCCCAGGTGCCCGCCCAGGTTCTCGAGCGCCTCCGACCAGCCGTCGTACACGTTGTCGTCGCCGGGCTCTCCTGCGATCCCCTGAAGGTGGAGGACGAGCTCCGTCCGCTCTGCGCTGCCTCCGTCGAGCGGGGTGAACGTCAGCGTGATGACGGGTGCGATGTCGACCGGGGCGTCGGGTTCGGCCCATGTGAAGACGAGCCGGTCCTGCGGGGAGACCTCGAGGAACTGGCCGCCGGTGGGGAAGGCCTCGCCGGTCTCGTCGTTCGTCATCGTGTACCGGTAGCGGCCTCCCTCCCGGACGTCGAACTCGACGGAGTCCGTGCTGACGCCGAACGGGTGCAGCCATTGCGCCAGCTCGGATTCGACGGTCCAGGCCCGCCACACGAGGTCGCGGGGCGCGTCGAAGGTGCGGGTGATCGAGAATTCCGGGGTGTCGTGGGGTGTGTCGTGCGTGCTCATCGTTCTGCCTCCTCGGAGTCGATGTGCGTGGGGTTGCTCCTCGACATCGTCGCCAGATGCTGCTCGAGCGCGTCGAGCCGCAGGTTCCAGGTGCGACGCTGCTCCTCCACCCAGGCGGAGGCGTCGTCGAGGGGTTCTGTCTGCAGGGCGAGCGTCCTCCACTGCGCGCGGACGGTGCGGGTCACGAGACCTGCGCGTTCGAGCACTTTGAGATGCTGCGAGATCGCCGGCGCGCTCAGGTCGAACGGCTCTGCGATCTCCCCCACCGTGGAAGGGCCCTGCGACAGCCGCGAGAGGATCTCGCGGCGCGTGGGATCGGCGAGTGCGGCGAAGACCAGACTCAGCCGATCCTTCGGTGCCATTTAAGTGCCTCCTTAATTAGTAGTTCACTTAAGTATAGAAGATGGTCGCGATCCGTCAAGGGTGCGAGGTTCGCCAAGGGTGCGTGGATCGACGCGTCAGGCGGAGGTGCCGGCCTCCCCGACGACGGTCGCGGTGCCGCGACCTGTCAGCAGCTTCGAGACGGGGCACCGCTCGTGCGCCTGCTGGGCCAGCCGCTCTGCCTGCTCCTGCGTGGTGCCGGAGAAGGAGACGTAGGCGGTGGGCTCGAACGCGAAACCGGTGCCGGTCGGGTCCTCCACGAGGTCGACCTCGACGCGGACGGACACGTCGCGGCCGGGTGCGACGATGCGCGCACTGCCGGAGAGACAGGTCGCCCATGCGAGCGCCAGGAGCTCCTCGGGGTCAGTGGCGACGGCAGCATCCGTCTCCGCGGCCTCGGCGGTGGGTCGTGGTGCCAGCGGCGAGCGGACCGCGACGCGCAGGCCTCCGTCGGTCCGACTCTCGCCGTCCGGGCCCGTGCGGTTGTGGGCCGTCGCGGTGTAGAGGACGCGGTCGTCCGCGGTCGCCCGGGTCGTCGTGTCGCGCGTCATGGTGGCCTCCCGGGGCGTTCGAGGTGTGTTCTACGCAATGCTCTCACCACGGCTCGGAGGGTGGAGACGCACTACGATAAGGGAGCACTGACCTGCGGCGGACAGGTGCGGCAGAGCCCCTCATCCGCCGTCGCACGCCGCCATCCGGAGAACGATCGCCATCACCCATCAGTCCGCCGTGTCCGACAGCTCCGACGCTGTCGGCCCGTCCGCCGCCGTCCGTCTCACGGGCGTCTCGAAGCGGTACGGCGCAGTCGTGGCGCTGGACGATGTGACCCTCGAGATCCCGCGCGGCGAGATCTTCGGGGTGCTGGGCGAGAGCGGAGCGGGGAAGTCGACGCTGCTGGAGCTCATGGGGTGCCTCGACCACCCCACGGAGGGGACGGTCGTCGTCGACGGGGTGGACCCGGCGGGTCTGCGCGGGCGGGCGCTCAACCGGCTGCGGCACCGGATCGGCACGGTGTTCCAGGGCTTCAATCTGCTGAGCAACAAGACCGTGCGCGGCAACATCGAGCTGCCGCTGGAGATCCAGAAGCGCCGCGACCCGGAGTTCGTGTCCTCGCTGCTGAGCTTCGTGGGGCTGGAGCACAAGGCGGACCGCTTCCCCGCCCAGCTGTCCGGCGGTGAGCGGCAGCGCGTCGCGATCGCCCGGGCGCTGGCCACCCGTCCCGCCGTCCTCCTGTGCGACGAGCCCACCTCCGCCCTGGACACCCGCACGACCGCGGACATCCTGCGGCTGCTGGAGCGGGCGCGCGACGAGTTCGGCGCCACGATCGTCATCGTCACCCACGAGCTGGACGTCGTGAAGGCCATCTGCCGGCGGGCCGCGGTGTTCGAGCGCGGCCGCCTGCGCGAGGTCCTCGACGTCACCGCCGGCATCGACGCGTTCGAGGGGTCGTACCTGGAGCACGCACGCCGGACGCTGCAGGGGGATGAGGCTGCGCGTGACGGGCGACGGGACGAGGCCTCGTGACCGTCATCCGGGACGTCTTCGTGGACCACGGGGACAAGATCGCCGAAGCCCTGCTGGAGACCGGCTGGATGGTCGCCGCCGCGATCCTCGCCGCCGTCGTCGTGGGACTGCCGCTGGGCACCCTCATCTACCTCACGCGCTCAGGCGGTCCCCTGCAGAACCGGGTCGTGTGGGGCCTGGCGGACATGTACGTCACGATCGTCCGGTCGTTCCCGTTCCTCCTCTTCGTCGTCTTCATGATCCCGGTGACGCGCCTGGTGTTCGGCACGACGTTCGGCACCGCCGCGGCGTCGTTCCCGCTGGCGTTCGTCGCTGTCGCGATCTACGCGCGGCTCGTCGAGCAGATCCTGTTGGAGATCCCGCCGGGCATCCTCACCTCCGCCCGGTCGATGGGCGCGAACGTGTGGCAGACCGTCACGAAGTTCCTCTACGTCGAGGCCCGCTCCGGTCTGGTCTACGCACTCACCTCCGCGACCATCAGCTTCATCTCGTACTCGACCGTGCTGGGCGTCGTGGGCGGCGGCGGTGTGGGCGACTTCGCGCTGCGCTACGGCTACCAGGAGTACGAGTTCGCCCTCATGTACGTGACGATCGTCCTCATCATCGCCTGCGTCCTGGTCCTCCAGACCGCAGGCCACCTCGTCTCCCGCGCGCTGGACCGGCGCTGAGGTGGAGACGGCCCCGCACACTCACCCCACCGCGCGCGGACACGCCCGCGCGACATCCCGCACGAAGGAGCACCGCATGACCCGCCGTACCGTCCTCCCCGTCGCCGCACTGGCCGCCGCGACCCTCGTCCTCTCCGGTTGCGGCGGCGACGCCGGATCCGGTGGCGAGACGCTGCAGGTGGCGGCCGCCACCCCGCCCATGACGGACGTCGTCGAGGCCGCCTCGGAAGCGATCGAGGGCTACGAGATCGAGATGGTCGAGGTCGCGGACTACGTGCAGCCCAATGCGATGCTGGAAGCCGGCGAGATCGACGCGAACTTCGTCCAGCACGTGCCGTTCATGGAGCAGTTCAACGAGGGCAACGACGCCTCGCTGGTGGGCGTGCAGCCCGTCTACCTCACGGCGGTCGCGTTCTACTCGAAGACGCTCGACTCGATCGACGAGCTGCCGGACGGCGGCCACGTGACCCTGCCCGCGGACGCCGCCAACCTGGGGCGCGCACTGCAGATGCTGGCGGAGGCGGGCATCCTCACCCTCGATCCGGAGGTCGAGGATTTCAACGCGGGCATGGACGACATTACGGACAACCCGCGCGACCTGGAGTTCGTCCAGGTCGAGCTGCTGCAGGCGAATGCCGCGTACGAGGAGTCCGACGCCGTCTTCAACCTGCCCGCCTTCGCGAACCAGATCGACCTGAGCCCCTTCGAGGACGGACTCACGATGGAGGAGGACCCGCAGTTCGCGGTCACCCTCGTGACCCGCGAGGACAATCAGGAGACGCCGGAGACCCAGGCGCTCATCGAGGCGTTCACCAGCGAGCAGGTGCTGGACGTGCTGGAGGAGTTCGAGTCGACCCCCGCGTTCTGAGGCCGCTGTGAGTCTGCGGGCGTCCGGTGGAGGCTCTGTGACACCCCGGGTCCGCGAGTGAGTCGGTCTTCCTAGACTGGGGACGGCGAGTCGAAGGAGGAGGTCCCGCTCATGCCCATGACGCAGACGGTGCTCGACACGGCGGTGCAGCACCCGGATCGTCCCGCGATCGTGGGGGAGGACGGGGCGCTCACGTACGGGCAGCTCGTCGAGGACTCCGCGCGGGTGTTCGCCGCGGTGCACTCCCTCCACGCGGCGCAGGAGGCTCCACCGGCCCCGGCGCCGGAGACCGGCGGCATCCCCATCACGGCGATGAGCGTCGAGTCCGCCTTCCAGACCGCGCGCGTCCTCGTGGGCCTGTCCGGCTTCCACGCGGTGTCCGCGACGATCGATCCGCGCTGGCCGCTGGAGCACCGCGTCGACGTCGTCCTCCACACGGGGATCGGCCTCGTCATCACGGACGAGGAGGACCTGGCACCCGCCCTGCGCGCCCGGGGCTGGACCGGCATGGTCGTGGGACTGGCGGAGTTCCTGACGCTCGTGGAGGAGGCCGGAGACACAGGGGGCGCCCTCGAGCAGCCCGCCGTGCGCGACGGGGAGGAGCCGTTCCTCCTGCTCTTCTCCTCCGGCACGACCAGCAACCCCAAGGGCTTCCTCAAGACCCGGCGGCAGTACCGGGCGAACGCGGCGATCTCGACCGCCCACCTGGAGCCGCTCCCCGGTGTCGCGACCCTGGCGCCGGGACCCGTCTCCTACAGCCTCACCCTTTACGCGGTCGTCGAGTGCATGGTGAGCGGCGGCAGTGCGCACGTCGCGGACTCCTTCGACCCGTGGACGATCGGGAGGCGGATCGAGGAGGAGGGGATCACGCGGATCGTCGCGGTCCCCGCGGTCGTGCGGACCCTGACGGACGCCGCCCGCCGTGATCCCCAGCGCTTCCGCGGGCTCGAACTGGTCGTCACCGGCGGGGCGAACCTGCCGGCCTCGATCCGCGACGGCCTCGCGGAGCTCCTGCCGGACGTGCGCCTCATCAGCTATTACGGGGCGGCGGAGATCGGCTTCATCGGTGACAGCCGCGCCGGTGACGGGACGCTCATCAGCATCTACGACGGTGTCGAGGCCTCCATCCGGGATGAGGCGGGCGACGACGTGCCGACGGGCGAGCTGGGCACGCTGTGGATCCTCGCGGACGCGTGCTCCGACGGATACCTGGCGGGGACGACCGACGAGGTGCTCGTGGGTCCCGACGGCTGGGCGACCGTCCACGACCAGGGTCGGTTGGTCGATAGCAGGCTGGAGCTCGTGGGCCGCGCCGGCGACATCGCGATCACCGGCGGTCACAAGGTCGCACTCACGGAGGTCGAGCGCGCCTTCGACAGCGTGCCCGGTCTGGGCGCCGTCTGCGCCGTGGCACTGCCGGACGAGGCGCTGGGACGCGTCGTCGCCCTGGTCGTGGAAGACACAGAGGATTCCGCAGCGACCAAGGAGTCGCTGCGCGCGCACGCGTCCGCGCACCTGGCCCCGCAGTTCGTGCCTCGGAGGTGGTACACCGTGTCCGCGTTGCCGCGTACCGTGGGCGGGAAGATCCGTCGCGAGGCGACGGCGGCACTCGTCGAGGCGGGGGAGGCGGAACGACTGTGAGCACGACGGGTGAAGGGCAGTCGACGGAGGACCGATCCACGGAGAAGCGGTCCACGGAGGTCCGACCCCGTATGACCGGAGCCGGTCCGGGCGGTGGCCGCACCGCCGTCGTGACGGGGATGGGCGCGATCACGCCCAGCGGGAACACTGCGGACGCCCTCTGGGAGTCGGTGCGCGACGGACGCAGCGCGATCGACGTGCTCGCCGGTGAGGAGTTCGCCCACCTGCCCGTCCGGATCGGCGGCCAGGTGCGGCACTTCGATCCGCAGGACCACCTGCCCCGTGCGCTCGCCCGCCGGCTCAGCCCCGTCCAGCACTGGGCGATCGCCGCAGCGGACCAGGCGCTCGCGCAAGCGCTGGAGGTCGAGCAGGCCCAGAAGGACTCGAACCCCGGACCCTCCGACGACTCACGACCCTCCGACGTCCGCGCTTCCCTGCCGTGGGACCCCACGCGGGTGGCCATCCTCTCCGCCACCGGCTCCGGACCCATCGACGCGATGCAGGCGGCGACGCGTGCGTACGACGAGGACGGTGCGCGCGGTGTGCCGCTCACACTCTCGATCCACGGTGCCGCGGACGGAGCCGGCGCGGTCCTGAGCCAGCGCCACGGCATCCGCGGCACGGCGCACGCGGTGAGTGCTACGTGCGCCTCCGGCGGGATCGCGCTGGGCGAGGGGATGCGCCTCATCCGCCACGGCTACGCGGACGCGGTCCTGGTCGTGGGCATGGAGGACTGCCTGGGACCCGTCAACCTGTCCTCGAACGCGAACCTGCGCGCGCTCGCCGCGGGCTTCGAGGACGATCCGACCGCCGCGAGCCGCCCCTTCGACCGCGCGCGCACCGGCTTCGTCATGTCCGCCGGTGCTGCGGCGATCCTCCTCGAGGCCGAGGACATCGCCCACGAGCGCGGCGCCGTCGCGCAGGCGCGACTCGTGGGCTTCGGCTCCTCGAGCGACGCCCACCACCCCACCGCCCCGCATCCGGCCGGCCGCGGCGCGGCCCAGGCCGTCCGCGCGTGCCTCGCGGATGCGGGCATCGACGCCCACGATCCGGCCCGGGCCGCCCAGGCCGTGGGCCACGTGAACGCCCACGGCACCGGGACCCCGGCCGGGGACACCGCGGAGGCGGCGGCTCTGACGGAGGTATTGGGGCCTCGGGCGGGGGGTGTGCCGGTGACGGCGACGAAGTCGTCGACCGGGCACCTGCTGGGTGCCGCCGGTGTCGTCGAGGCGATCCTGGCCGTGCGGACGCTGACCGACGGCGTCCTGCCGCCCACCCTGAATCTGGACGATCCGGAGTTCGCGGACCTCGACATCGTGGGGCCGCAGTCGCGCCCGCAGGCGGTGGATTCGGTGCTCTCGACCTCGTTCGGGTTCGGCGGGCACAACGCCGCGCTGCTGCTGGAACGCAGCACCTGACCAACGACTCCCAGCCAGGCCAGTCAGACCGACCAGGCCAGCCCGACCACACTGGCCAGCCAGACCGCAGACACCCGCACACATCAGGAGGCACGATGACCGACCCGACCGTCGACCGCGAGGCGCGGCACGCAGAGCTCGCGCAGCGGTTCCTGCCCGACGACCTGCTGGAGACGCTCCGCGAGCGGGCCGCCGAGCACGACGCGGAGAACTCGTTCGCCCACGACGACCTGGCGGACCTGCAGGAACGCGGCTACCTCACGCTCTTCGTCCCGGAGGAGATGGGCGGGGCGGGTCTGAATCTGCACGAGGTGACACGCCTCCAGCAGCGGCTGGCCGGTGCCGCGCCGGGCACCGCGCTGGCGATCAACATGCACCTCATGACGACGGGCGTCGTGCACGCGATGCGGGCGCGGGGCGATCACTCGCTCGACTGGGTCCTCGAGGAGGCCGCCGCCGGCGAGGTCTTCGCATTCGGCATCAGCGAGCCGGCCAACGACTGGGTGCTGCAGGGCTCGAACACGAAGGCCGTCCCGCAGGACGACGGCGGCTACCTGCTGAGCGGCGTCAAGATCTTCACCTCGCTGTCACCGGTGTGGTCGCGGCTCATCGTGCACGGCCTGGACGAGTCCAACCCGGAGGACCCCCGCCTGGTCTACGGGTTCGTCGAGCGGACTGCTGACGGGATCACCGTCTCCGACGACTGGGACGTCCTGGGCATGCGCGCCTCGCACAGCCGGGCGACGATCCTCGAGGACGTGCGCATGGAGCCGCACCGGGTGGCGCGGAACATCGAGCCGGGCCCGGTGCCGGACCTCCTCACCTTCGCGATCACCAGCAACTTCCAGCTCCTCGTCGCATCCGTCTACGCGGGCGTGGCGCAGCGGGCGCTGGTCGCCGGCGCAGACGCCCTGCACCAGCGGCGGTCCGCGAAGAAGGGCGTGTCGATGGCGGAGGTGCCGGAGTCGCGGGTGCGACTGGCCGACGCCCACCTGGACCTCGTGCCGGTGCTGGGCCACCTCGACTCGTGTGCCCGCGATTTCGACGAGGTCGTGGACCACGGTGCGGGCTGGCCGCACAGGCTCGTGGCCGCCCGGATCCACGCCGCCCGGGCCGCGCGCGCCTGCGCCGAGGCCGCCCTCCTGTCCTCCGGCGGCCGCGGATTCGGCAACGACCATGAGATCTCCCGCCTGCTGCGCGACGCGACCGCCGGCCTGTTCCACCCGCCCAGCGAGGACGCGGCCCGCCCGATGTACGCCGCGGCCCTGCTGGACGGCTGAGTGCTGCCGACCCACTGAGCACTTCTGCACGGCTGCTGTGCAGAGCGCCTCTCGCGTGCTGCGCGGCAGACGCGCGGCACGCGAGTACTGTGACACACATGACTGCACTGCTTGAGAATCGTCGCGCACTCGTCACCGGTGGAGCCTCCGGGCTGGGACGGGCGACCGCGCTCGCCTTCGCCCGTGAGGGCGCCCACGTCATCATCGCGGATCGGGACGGCGACGGCGCCCGTGCCGTCGCCCAGGAGATCGCCGAGGCGGCGGGGACCGACGCTGCCGGCGCCGGCTCCGCTGCGGTCTGGGAGGTCGACCTCGCGGACACGACGGCGCTCGAGGAGCGCTTCGCCGCCCAGCCCCTGGACGTCGACATCCTGGTGAACAACGCGGGCGTCCAGCGGATCCACCCGGTCGAGGAGTTCCCGCTGGAGGAGTGGCGGTTCATCCAGACCCTCATGCTCGAGTCCCCGTTCGTGCTGACGAAGGCGGCGCTGCCGGCGATGTACGCGCGCGGCTGGGGCCGCATCATCAACCTGTCCTCGGTCCACGGACTGCGCGCGTCCGTGGACAAGTCCGCGTACGTCGCGGCGAAGCACGGGCTCATGGGGCTCACGAAGACGACGGCGCTGGAGGGCGGCCCCAAGGGTGTCACCTGCAACGCGATCAACCCCGGCTATGTCATGACCCCGCTGGTCGAGGCCCAGGTCACGGAGCTGTCGAAGACCCGCGGGATCAGTGAGGACGAGGTGCTCGACGAGGTCTTCCTGGGCCACTCCGCCGTCCCCAGCCTGCCCGATCCCGAGGACGTCGCCGCGATCGCGGTCCTGCTCGCCTCCGAGGCCGGCAAGGCCATCAACGGCGCCGCCCACTCGATCGACGGCGGCTGGTCCGCCGCCTGAGCAGACCCCTCACCCGGCCAGTGCTCGACGGACGTCACGGCTTCGTCGCGTAGACGCGGAAACGGCGCTGGGTGACCCGGATCGGTCGGTCGGCATCGAGTGCGGTGAGCCGCTCCGACTGCTCCTCGACGGAGAAGTGCGGTGCATCCCAGGGGACCAGTGCCAGGTACGTGACGAGGGCCGTCGCATCCGCGAACTCCATCGTCCCGTTCCAGTCGTCCACGACGTCGACGCGCAGCCCCGCGGCCTCGGCGTCCTCGACGAGACGACGGGACGTCACGTCCGGGTACTCGAACGGTTCGTCGAACCACGCGTGGATCTCCGGGGCGTCGCCGCCGTCGACCTGCTGCGTCAGCAGTCGTCCGCCCGGTGCCAGCACACGGGCGATCTCTGCGACATCGATCCCCTCGTGGCGTGAGAGCACCAGATCGAGGCTGCCGTCGTCGAACGGCATCCGCTCACCGGCCTCCGCGTCGTACCGGACGACGTCGACGTCCCACGGAGTCAGCGTCTCCTGCGCTACGGCGACGTTGGGCTCCCACCCCTCCGTCGCGACGATCGTCCTGCCGTTCCGGTCCACGTCCGCCAGCAGGGAGCGCAGCCGTTCGCCGCCGCCCGTCCCCAGGTCCGCGATCGTTCGGGCGTCCCTGAGTGCTGCGCGGCAGTCCTCCTCGAAGTCCCACCAGGGATCGTCCGCGTGCAGGCGGCCGTCGAGGACGGAGAAGTCCCAGCCGACCATCGCCGTCTGCTCGTATGCTCGTTGCCATTCGTCGATCATGCGGTCAGACTACGAGCTCGCGGGGACGCCCTCACATCGCCCGGGCGGCGCGGCGCAGGGCGTGGAACACGTGCTCGACCGCGTTGCTGCGCAAAGCCTCGGGACGCACGGCGGCCCAGTACTCCATGCGCCGTTCGAAGTCCGGCAGCACCCGGACGAGCCGGGGTGCGGAGGTGGGTGCGGCCTCGGCGTCGGAGCGGGGAGCCTCGACGGCCGGTCCGAAGCCGTGCGTCCACGTGTCGCCCATGTACGTGGGCAGCAGGCCCACACCCATCCCCAGGACGGTCGCGTGGACGTGCAGGCGGACGGAGTTCGACCGCAGGAAGCCCGCGGGTTCGGGCAGTCCCTGCGTCGCGTGGGCCAGCTCGGCGACGCCCACGGAGTGCTCCGGGTAGTAGATGAGCCGGTGGTCGGCCATGTCCGCGGCCTCCTGCGGCGTCCCGTGCGTCTCGAGGTACTCCTCCGTCGCGAAGAGGCCCAGGGAGTACGGCCGCAGGAAGTGCGTGAGCGACTGGGGTGCATCGGGCCGGCCCACGACGACCTCGATGTCGACGCCCGACCGGTAGCGGCGCGCCGGCTGGGTCACGGTCGTGATCTCGACCTGCAGGCCCGGGTGCTGCCGCTGGAGCTCCGCGATCGCGGGCAGCGCGACCCAGTTCGCGAAACCCGGGGTCGTCGCCACCCGCACGGTGCCGATGACGGCGCCGGTGGACTTCGCCGTGGCGGGATCCGGCTGGGAGGCCGAGGCCAGGGCGGCCTCGACGGCCTCGGCGGCGGGCAGCAGGTGGCGACCGCGGGCAGTCAGTTCCCATCCGTCCGGCGAGGCGGCCAGCACGCGGTCGCCCACGGCCTTCTCCAGCGCCGCGATCCGCCGGGACACCGTCGTGTGGTTGACGCCCATGCTGGCCGCGGCGGCGGTGTATTTGCCCAGGCGCGCGACGGCGAGCAGGGCGAGGAGGTCGTCGGGGGCGATCCGCAGGCCCGCGCCGGCTGCGGGGGCCGGGGACGCATCAGGAGTCTGCATGGGCGCATACTATCTGCATCGATGCACACCATGGGTGCACAACCCGAGGTCCTCCGGGCTCCCGTGGCGGGCGTCACGGGGAATAGGGTGGGAGCACCTGGAAGAAGTCGGACGGAGTGCGGGCGCGGACAGCGCTGCGCACAGCATGCAAGGAGGCATCATGGCGAACATCGGGTGGATCGGTCTGGGCAACATGGGACGTCCCATGACGAAGAACCTCGTCGCGGCCGGTCACACGGTCACGGGCTACGACGTCGTCGAGGCCGCTGTCACCGCCGCTGCGGAGGACGGCATCAAGCCGGCCGGCTCCATCGCCGAGGCCGTGGCCGGTGCCGACATCGTCTTCAGCATGCTGCCCAAGGGCGAGCACGCCCGCAGCGTGTACCTGGACGCCGGCGGCGTCCTCGAATCCGCGCAGACGTCGACACTGCTGGTCGACTCCTCGACGATCGACTTCGACTCCGCCCGCGAGCTGCACAAGCAGGCGGCCGACCGCGGCTTCCGCTTCATCGACGGCCCCGTGTCCGGCGGCATCGGTGGTGCGCAGGCCGGCACCCTCACGTTCATGCTGGGCGGTGCGGACGACGCGGTCGCGGATGCGAAGCCCGTCATCGAGGCGATGGCCGGCAACATCTTCCACGCCGGCGGTGAGGCCGCGGGTCAGGCGGCGAAGATCGTCAACAACATGCAGCTGGCGATCAGCCTGCAGGGCGTCGTCGAGGGCGCGGTGCTGGCGCAGCGCTTCGGCCTCGACCCCAAGGTCTTCTTCGACATCGCCTCCGTGTCGTCCGGCGATTCGTGGCCGCTGCGCAACTGGTACCCCGTGCCGGGCGTCGTCGAGTCCTCGCCGTCCGAGCGCGAGTTCGCCGCCGGCTTCTCCGCGATGCTCATGCACAAGGACGTGGGCCTGGCGCTGGCGGGTGGGGAGTCGCAGGGCGTCGACCTGCCGGCCGCGACCCTCGTCCACGAGAAGCTGCAGCAGCTCATCGACGACGGCTGGGGCGACGCGGACACGTCGATCCTCATCCGCAACATCGACGAGAACGCGAAGGGCCTGCCCACCCAGGAGTGAGCGGGCTCTACTCCCGCGCGCCGAAGACGGTCGAGCCCACGCGGACCAGCGTCGCGCCCTCCTCGATCGCCAGCGCGTAGTCCGCGCTCATGCCCATGG
>DYUK01000039.1 GCA_020743695.1 Brevibacterium senegalense
GGCTGCGTGTGGTGCGGGAATGTGTTGGTCGTCAGGAACTCGATGAGTGCAGCACGGTCGACACCTGCCGGATCGAGCCGCGCGAGGGTGATGGTCATGCAGCCACCCTACAGATGCGGTGATACGAGATCCCGGTGAATGACGGAGGGGCGGAGCAGCTCTCGCTGCTCCGCCCCTCCGGACGATCATGTCACCGGGTGGTGATCACTTCTCCAGACCCTTGTGGTCGTCGTGGTCGCCGGACGTGACCTCGTCGTGGTGGTGGGCCTCGTGGGCCGCGTCCAGCTCCGCCTTGGTGACGGGGTGGATGCGATCCTCGTAGAAGTACTTCGCCATCCGCGCGCGGACCCGCTCCAGACCGGAGACCTTGCCGTCCTTGCCCGGCTGCGCCGGCAGGACCTGCGGTGCCTCGAAGGCGGTCAGGGCCCACGCTTCGTGCGGCGTCAGCGGCTGGTGGCGCTCCTGGAACTCACCGTGCGGCAGGCGGATGATCTGACCCGTCTCGTGTCCGTGGAGGACCAGCTCCCGGTCCTTCCGCTGCAGGCTCAGGCAGATCCTGCGCGTCAGGTAGAACGCGATGAACGGACCCACGATGAACAGGATGCGGAAGATGTAGATCATATCGTTGAGCGACATGTGGAAGAAGACCGCCACGAGGTCACCCGAAGCACCTGCCCACATGACCGCGTACCAGACGGCTGCGGCCACGCCCAGACCCGTACGGGTGGGGTTGTTGCGGGGACGGTCGAGGATGTGGTGCTCGCGGTTGTCCTTGAGCATCCACGCCTCGATCCACGGCCACACCATCGCGATGCCCCAGAACAGCAGCATGATGATGATCGCGATGTTGATGTTGAGGCTGATCGGGTAGCCGAAGATGTAGAACTCCATCCATCCCGGCATGATGCGGAGGATGCCGTCCGCCCAGCCCACGTACCAGTCCGGCTGCGTACCGGCGGACACGGGGGACGGGTCGTAGGGTCCGTAGTTCCAGATCGGGTTGATCGTGAAGATCGCGGAGATGAATGCGACCAGCGCGAAGATGAGGAAGAAGAATCCTCCGCCCTTCGCAGCGAACGTGGGCAGGACGGGCTCGCCCACGACGTTCTTCTCCGTATGTCCGGCCCCGGGCCACTGCGTGTGCTTGTGGATGACCACGAACATGAGGTGGATGCCGATGAGCGCGATGAGCACGGCCGGCAGGATCATGATGTGCAGCGAATACAACCGCGACACGATGTGGATGCCGGGGAACTCGCCTCCGAAGAGGAAGAACGAGATGTACGTGCCCACGAGCGGGATCGACTTGAGCAGACCGTCGATGATCCGCAGACCGTTGCCGGACAGCAGGTCGTCGGGCAGCGAGTAACCGGTGAAGCCGGCACCCAGACCCACCATCGACAGGACAATGCCGATGACCCAGTTGAGCTCACGCGGCTTGCGGAACGCACCGGTGAAGAAGATGCGCAGCGCGTGGATCGTGAGCGCGGCCATGAACAGCAGCGCCGCCCAGTGGTGCATCTGACGGATGAAGAGCCCACCGCGGACCTCGAACGAGATCTCCAGCGTCGAGGCGTACGCCTCGGAGATCGTCACGCCGTGCAGCGCGGTCCAGGGGCCCTGGTACACGACCTCCGCCATCGCCGGCTTGAACCAGAACGTGAGGAACGTGCCGGACAGGACCAGGATGATGAAGCTGTAGAGCGCGACCTCGCCCAGCATGAAGGACCAGTGCGACGGGAAGATCTTGCGACCGAACTCGCGCACCGCCTTCGAGGCACCCGTGCGGTCCTCGGTCCACTGAGCGGCCGCTCCGACAGCGGCGGTCGCCTTGGATGTCGTCTGTGCCGTGCTCATGCGTTCGTCTCCCGAGTGTTGATCTCCCAGAAGGTGGGTCCGACCGGTTCACGGAAGTCCGACTGCGCCACGAGGTAGCCCTCGGAGTCGACCGTGATGGGCAGCTGGGGGAGCGGCCGCTTGGCGGGCCCGAAGATCACCTTGCAGTGGTTGGTCACGTCGAAGGTCGACTGGTGGCACGGGCACAAGAGGTGGTGCGTCTGGTGCTCGTAGAGCGCCACCGGGCAGCCGACGTGCGTGCAGACCTTCGAGTACGCGACGATGCCGTCGACACCCCAGTCCTCGCGGTCCGGGTCCGTGTTCAGCTCGCTGGGATCGATGCGCATGAGCAGCACCGCGGCCTTCGCCTTCTCGTCCAGCGGGTGACCGGAATCGCGGATGTTCTCCGGGATCACGTGGAAGACGGAGCCGATCGTCACGTCGGAGGCCCTGATCGGCTCGATCTGGTTCTCCTCCGGGATCATGCCGATGTCCTTGCAGAGCTTCACGCCCTCACCCCACAGGGTGGTGAAGAGCTTGTCACCCGGCAGCGGTCCCAGGTCGCGGAAGACCAGGATGGCCGGCAGGGGTGCGATCGCGACGGCCGCGATGAGCGTGTTCCGGATGAGCGAGCGGCGGGCGATGCCCGACTCGTCCTTCGCCTGGTTGAGGATCTCCAGCGCGATCGCCTGGTCCTCCTCGGAGCCGCCGATCTCGTGGCGCTCCTCGACGACCTCGGCGTCCGGCACGAGGTTCTTCGCCCAGAGGACGATGCCGATGCCGATGCCTGCGAGGGCGACGGTCGCGCCCAGGCCCACCGCTGCCGTGTGGGCACGGACCAGGGCACCGGAGTCCCCGACGGGGAACAGGAAGTAGGCCACGATGAACCAGATGGTGCCGATCATCGAGACGATGAACCAGGCTGCGATCTGGCGCTCAGCGAGGCGCTCTGCGGCAGGACTGCTGTCGGTGATGCGCGGCTTGTGCTCGGGGAGACCCGGGTTCTGGAACCCGTTCATCTCCTCGAGCTGGCCGCCCGGGCCGCCGCTGTGCTGAATCGAGGTCATTCGCTTCCTCGTCTAGTACTCGTTGTGGATGAAGACTGGATGGTCACTTGGAACGCGCCGTGAGCCACATCGTGATGCCGACGACCCCTGCGAGGCCGAAGAACCAGATGAAGAGGCCCTCTGCGACGGGTCCGAGCGATCCGAGCTTGAAGCCGCCGGCGGACGGCGTCTCCGAGACCTCGCGGACGTAGGTGATGATGTCCCGCTTCTCCTCCGGCGACAGATTCGCGTCGTTGAAGATCGGCATGTTCTGCGGACCGGTCTGCATCGCCTCGTAGAGGTGCTTCTCCGAGACCTCCGTGAGGTTGGGTGCGTACTTGCCGCGGGTCAGGGCACCACCGGATCCGACGACGTTGTGGCACATCGCGCAGTTGGTGCGGAACAGTCCGCCACCGGCTGCCGCGTCGCCCTCGGCGGTGTCGAGCCACTCCTCGTCCGGGACGGCCGGGCCGGGGCCCAGCGACGCGATGTAGCCGGCCATCTGCGCGATCTCCTCCTCGGAGAACTGCGGCTGCTTGACCTGTGCCTGCGGGCCGTGCATCTGCAGCGGCATGCGGCCGGTGCTGACCTGGAAGTCGACGGCTGCTGCGCCGACTCCGATGAGGCCGGGGCCGTTCTCCGTGCCCTCTGCGTTCAGGCCGTGGCACGTGGCGCAGTTCGTCACGAAGAGCTTCTGACCGGCCTCGACGTCCGCGGCGCTGTACTCATCGGCCGACGCGGTGGTGCTGCCGGTGAAGAGCGAGTAGGCGCCGCCGGTGAGCAGCAGGCCCACGAGCAGGAGTACGACGAGGGCCATCGGGTGCCGGCGGCGTGCGGCGAGTAGCTTCACGGGGTGTCCTTTTCTGGTCTGCTGGGGTCGCGGTCGTGAGCGCTGGTCACTGAACTGCGTAGATGATGAGGAACAGCGCGACCCACACGATGTCCACGAAGTGCCAGTAGTACGAGACGCAGGTGGCGAAGGTCGCCTCGCGGTGACCGAATCGCTTCGCCCCGTACGCGCGGCCGATCACGAAGAGGAACGCGATCAGACCTCCCAGCACGTGCAGTCCGTGGAAACCGGTCGTCAGGTAGAAGACCGAGCCGTACCCGTTGGAGTTGATCGCGATGCCGTGGGACACCAGCGTCGCGTACTCCATGACCTGACCGGCGACGAAGACGGAGCCCAGGACGAAGGTGAGGAAGAACCACTCGACCATGCCCCAGGACTTGATGTTGAAGATGCTGCCCGTGCGGTGCGCCTTGAAGTCGTGCTCCGCCTTCCAGACACCGATCTGGCAGGTGAAGGACGATGACACCAGGATGAGGGTGTTCACGGTCGCGTACGGGACATCCAGCTTGGCCGTCTCCTCCGCCCACATCTCGGGCACGACGGAGCGCAGCGTGAAGTACATGGCGAAGAGCGCGGCGAAGAACATCAGCTCGCTGGAGAGCCAGACGATCATCCCGACGGTTGTCGAGTCTGGCCTGTTCACAGCGGGACGAACTGGCGCTGAGGGAGATGCAGCTACGGTTGACACGACCCCATTATTACCCGGTTTCCAGGCGGAATTCACCTTGCGCACAGGTTGCGCGGCCTCGTTTTTCTACGACGCGTAGCAAGAACCGCATGGTGGCGCGGATCGGAGCCTGTGAGGTTGATGGGAAATTCTCACGCCGGGTCGCGCGCGTCGCGTCGCTGCGCCACCGATACGATGAACCGGTCGTCTTCAGAACACACGATCGATCACTCCCGAGGAGCCTCCGTGAACACATCCCCGAGCGCCCGGACCCAGTCCTCCGCACCCGTCGACCAGGCAGCTGTGCTGAGCGGTGTGCGGACGTGGCCGGATCTGCTCGTGGGACTCATGCAGGGGCGTCACATGGACGAGGACACGTCCGCGTGGGCCATGGACCAGATCATGGAGGGCAGTGTGCCCGACGTGACGATGGCGGCATTCCTCGTCGCGCACCACGGGAAGGGGGAGACGGTCGAGGAGATCCGCGGGCTCGTCCGCGCGATGTACGCGCACGCCGTGGGTCTCGAGGGACTGAGTGACGCCGTCGACATCGTGGGCACGGGCGGTGACCGGGCGAAGACCGTCAACGTGTCCTCGACCGCGTCGTTCATCATCGCGGCGACCGGCCAGCGGCTCGTCAAGCACGGGAACCGCGCGACCTCGTCGGCCTCCGGCTCGGCCGACGTCCTCGAGGTCCTGGGACTCGCTCTCGACCTGGAGCCGGCCCAGTCCGTCCGGCTCGCAGAGGAGGTGGGCATGGCGTTCGCTTTCGCGAACGTCTACCACCCCGCGATGCGCTTCATCGCCCCCGTGCGCAAGCAGATCGCCGTGCCGTCCGCCTTCAACATCCTGGGTCCGCTCACCAACCCCGCCCGGACGCGCGCGACGGCGATCGGCGTGGCGGACCCCGCGATGGCGCCCCTGGTCGCCGGAGTGCTGGCCGACCGGGGCGACACAGCGCTCGTGTTCCGCTCGCGGGACGGCCTCGACGAGTTCAGCACGACCGCGGCGACGGACGTGTGGGAGGTGCGCGACGGATCCGTGGAGGCGCAGGAGATCGATGCGCGCGACCTGGGACTGCCCCGCACGACGAAGGACGCACTGCGCGGCGGCGACCCGGAGTTCAACGCCTCCGTCATGCGCCGCACGCTGGCCGGCGAAACGGGTCCGGTCCGCGACATCGTCCTCCTCAACGCGGCCGCGGCTCTCGTCGCGGCGGACCGGGAGGCGGTGGGCTCGCTCCAGGAGCGCCTGGCGGCACAGCTGGAGGTCGCCCGCGACGCGCTGGACTCCGGCGCCGGCGAGGCGAAGCTCGATGCGATGATCGCGGCCTCCACGCGCCTGTCGCGCGAGGGCTGACGGCAGCCCGGTGAGGCACGACTAGACCGGTCGGGTCCGCTCCGCCCAGCGCACCCGCGCCGCCTCCGCTCCGTCCACCGGGGCGGACCAGGCCGCCGAGGCCTCCGCGAGTCGCACCCCGCCACCGGACAGCCATACATGGAGGGTGTCCGTCTCCTCATCCGAGGTGACGGGGCCCAGCGGATCGTACGGCGCGACGAACTCCGCGGTCTGGACCAGCGCGTCGATCGCCGGGCGCGGGTCCGTCCCGCGCGGGCTGGTGCCGGCGGCCGCCAGCCGCCCCCACCGCACGACGGCCAGGTCCCAGCCGCCGTCCTCCCGCCGTTCCGCCGCCACCAGCTGGGCGATCGCCCGCAGGGCCGCACGAGAGTGGGCACGGGCGGTCGTGGCCAGGACGGTCGTGACGGCGTCCCGGGCCTCGCCTGCGGCCTCGTACCTCTCCTGTCCCGCCAGTTCACCGATCCGCGTCCGCGCAGCCGCGAGGAACGACTGCGGCTCCCCGTCGTACAGCCGGCGCAGCGGATCGAGTCCCTGCGCGTACGCCTCCGGCTCCGTCTGCCCCGCGCAGGGCCCGTGGCAGCGTCCCACCTGCGCCGCCGCGCAGGGGGTGGCGCGCGCCGCGCGCGGT
>DYUK01000040.1 GCA_020743695.1 Brevibacterium senegalense
GGGAAGACGACGACCATGACCGCCAGCGACCAGATCCGCAGCTGTTGCTTGCGTCCGATCCGGTCCGACAGCGCGCCCCACAGCGGCAGCGCCACGAGCGCGACCACCTGGGCGCCCAGGCTGGCGAGGTAGGCGCCGTTCTCGTCCATGCCCTTCGAGCTGATGGCGTACGCGGAGAAGAAGCTCATCCACGTGTAGTAGAGGACCATCGTGAGGGAGGTGAGGAGCACGATGCGGATCGCGATGATCGTGAGCTGCCTCTTGCTGACGGTCTTGGCGGCAGCGGGCTCCTCCTTGACCTCCTCGAAGAACTGGCTCTCCTCCGCCTTCCGCCGGACGAAGAGTGCGGCGAGGGCGAGGACCGCGCCCACGCCGAACGCGATGCGCCAGCCCCAGTCGTTCATGGGCTCCGGTGCCAGGAACGAGGTGAGGAGGGCACCCAGTGCGGTGGCCGCCATGACGCCCAGCGTCACGGTGAACATGATGCTCGATCCCCACAGCCCGCGCTTGTCCTTGGGCGCGATCTCTGCGAGGTAGGTGTAGGCGTTGCCCGATTCCCCACCGTGGGCGATCCCCTGGATGAGGCGGGCCGCGAAGAGGCCCAGCGATGCCCACACCCCGATCGACTCGTACGTGGGCATGACGGCGATGAGCCCGCTGCCCACGCCCATGAGGATCATCGCGATGACGAGTGCGGTCTTCCGGCCCAGCTTGTCGCCCACGCGGCCGAAGATGAGGCCGCCCAGCGGTCGTGCGAGGAACCCGCCGGCGAACACGCCCAGCGTCATGAGGACGGCGGACGCCCCGTCGGACTGGTCGAAGAAGTTCGCGGCGATGTAGGTCGTGAAGATCGCATACACGGTCCAGTCGAACCACTCGAGGAAGTTGCCGGACACGACGGCGACGAGGGAGGTCGTGCGCTGCTTCCTGGACAGGGTGCGGTCCGGGGCGGACCCGGTGGGGACGGTGGTGGGGGAGGTGTGCGTCATCGCAGGCTTCTCCAGTGAGGTGTGGGCGGTGCCGTGGTGGCACCGCGGGACAGTCAGGCGGTGAGGACGGTGCGACCGGTGGCCGTACCGGAGTTCAGGGCGGCGAGGCTGTCGACGGTGCTCTGGAGCGACAGCGGCTTCTCCGTGATGGGGACTCGCGGCAGGTCCTGGGTCTGGGCCATCCGGACCAGCTCCTTCAGTTCGGAGAGGCTGCCCACGTAGTTCGACGCGATCGTGACCGCCTTGAGGGGGAGCAGTGCCGTCGAGATGCTGGTGCTGCCGCCGAAGAGCCCCACGGGGACGATCGTCCCGCCCTTCGCGATCGCGGCCATGGCGAAGGCGAAGGTGTCGCCCGTGTTCACGAAGTCGACGACGGCCTGGACCGGTCCGCCCAGGTGCTCCGCGAGGCCGGTGTCGCCCAGGGTCCGCGAGTTCACGGTCACGTCCGCACCCAGGCGGGACGCGTTCTCCAGGTTGGCATCGGACACGTCCACGGCGACGATGCGGGCACCCGTCATGCGCGAGAGCAGTGCGATGGCGGCGAGGCCCACCCCGCCGGTGCCGATGATGGCAACGGTCTCGTCGTCCGTGAGTGGCAGGACGCGGTTGACGGAGGCGTACGAGGTGAGACCGCTGCAGGCGAGGGTCGCGGCCCAGCTGGGGTCGAGATCCTCGTGGTCGACCAGGATGTCCGAGTCGGGGACCAGGACCTCCGTGGCGAAGCCGCCCCACGTGAACACGCCGATCGCTCGACTGGTGGCGCAGAGGTTCGTGGCTCCGCTGAGGCAGCGGCTGCACTCGCCGCAGCCGATCCATGGGAAGACGATGCGGCTGTCGCCCGGACTCACGCCCTGGGCGTCCGGCCCCACCGCGATGACCTCACCCACGATCTCGTGACCGAAGACGGCCGGGTACTGGAGACCGCGGTCCGCGATGGAGAGCCACGATCCTCCGCCCAGGTCATAGCCGCCGGCGTGGCTGTGCGTGTCCGTGTGGCAGACCCCGCTGTGCGTGACGCGCAGCAGGACCTGTCGACCCGTGGGGGTGGGGGACTCGACATCCTGCTCCTCCAGCGGCGCGTTGGGGCCCGTGGCGGCGAAGATCCTCATGCGACAACTCCTCGTTGATGGTGTCGGACGGCCGTCGGTCATCTGTGGCCTGGCGGCTCCGTTGAGCATTCAACGCGTGTTCAGGCGGAGTGTCCAGGGTTTTGATGCAGATTCTCGACACGCGGACAGCATATTGATGCCCCAGTGATCATGGATAGAGGGGCGGTCCTAGACTCGGGGGCATGTCTGCACCGACGCCTCCGATCCCCGTCCTGGACTGCCACAACGACCTGCCGTTCGCGCTGCGGGACCGGGCGGGCTACAGCGTCGACGGACTGGATCGCCGGCGCGAGGAGTTCCACACCGACCTCGTCCGGCTGCGTGAGGGAGGCGTGGGTGCGCAGTTCTGGTCCGCGTGGGTCCCGTCCTCCATCCCACAGGAGGACGCGGTCGTCGCGACCCTGCAGCAGATCGACGCGATCCACCGGCTGGAGGCCGCCTACCCCGATGCGCTGCACGTGGCCCGCACGTCTGGCGACATCGAATCCGCGCTCGCAGCAGGAAGCATCGCGAGCCTCATCGGCCTGGAAGGCGGGCAGTCGATCGCGAACTCACTGGCCGTCCTGCGCCAGATGTTCCACCTGGGCGCCCGCTATATGACGCTCACGCACAACGACGACCTGGACTGGGCGACCGCGGCCACCGGCGCACACGAGGCGCAGGCGGAGGTCGACGGGCTGCCGGGCGCGCCCGGCGGGCGATCGCCGCGCGGCCTCACGGACGAGGGTCTGGCAGTCGTGGCGGAGATGAACCGGCTGGGGATGATCGTCGATCTCTCGCACACGAACGAGCAGACCCAGATGGACGCGCTCGCCGCCTCCCGGGTGCCGACCCTCTTCACCCACTCGTCCGTGCAGTCGGTGAACCCGCACCCGCGCAACGTGACCGACCGAGTGCTGGAGCGGATCGCTGCGACGGACTCCGTCCTGGGGCTCACATTCGTGCCCGCTTTCGTGTCGCCGGAGCTGCTGGAGTGGACGCAGGAGCGCGCACGGGTCCGGATCGACCTGGGCATCGACGATCCCACCCAGCCTCTCCGCCTCACCCGGCCGTACCACATGCCGCGGGCGCCCAGACCCGGTCAGTCGTGCGAGGAGGTGCGGGTCGACAACTTACAGAACCACGTCGACTACGCCTACGGCGATTCCGAGGCCGAGGCCTCCCCGTCCGCGGCCGCCGGGCTGGCGGCGTGGGAGGAGGCCCATCCCCAGCCGCGGGCCACGCTGGACCAGGTCGTCGCACATCTGGAGGCCGCGCGCGAGGCCGTGGGCATCACCCGGATCGGGCTGGGCGGGGACTACGACGGGACCTCGACGCTGCCGGACGGTCTGGGCGACGTCTCCCGGTACCAGGACCTGCTGCACACCCTGTCCGACCGAGGCTGGTCGCGCGACGACCTCGAAGCGGTGGCGCACCGGAACGTCCTGCGCGTCATGCGAGCGGTGGAGGACGGCGCGGACGCGCAGCCGGAGGTCGACTGACGGTGCCGGGAACTCGGACGCCGCGACCGGCGCGTACGTTCACGACGGGACCGTGGACCCGGTGGATCCGCCGGATCGCCCTGCTCCTCATCGTCGGGACCGCCGGGTGGGTCCTGCTCTCCTACTCCTCACTGCCCAGTGCGGTGCCCACGCACTTCGACTTGCGTGGAGAGCCGGACGCGTTCGGGGATCGCGCGAGCGCGCTATGGCTCGTGGGCGTCATGACCGCAACGGGCGCTCTGTGCGGATGGCTGTCGACGAAGCCCCGGCTCGTCAACTACCCCGGCGCTGTGACGGAGCAGAACGCGCAGGCGGTCTACCGCGAGGGGGAGCGGATGATGGTGTGGGTCCTCACGGCGTTCGCCGTCGTGTTCCTGGGGATCGCCTTCACTGTCGTCATGGCAGGCGGTGCCGGACCGATCCTCGTCGGTGCGGGACTGGCCGGTCTGCCGGTCTCCGTTATCGCCGGTCTCATCCGGCTGTCGCAGGCGGAGTGATGCCCCGAGCTGCTACCTCCCGTCGACCTCGTCGTGCGTTGTCTCTCCGCGACCACGACATCACCCAGTAGAAGGAGTACACATGGCACACCACGCAGGTACGCGCACCGGGCGACCGCCGATCCTCGCAGCGAGGGGCATGGTGACGAGTCCGCACTATCTGGCCTCGGAAGCGGGCAATGCGGCCTTGCGCCGCGGCGGATCCGCCGTCGACGCGGCGATCGCGACGAACACCGTCCTGGCCGTCGCGTACCCGCACATGTCCGGGCTGGGCGGCGACTGCTTCATGCTGCTGGCCGGCGGTCCCGTCGACGGGGTGGAGGCGCTGGAGGCGAACGGGCCATCTGCGGCTGCGGCCACCCGTGACTTCTACGCGCAGGCCGGCGTGACCGGGGCGATCCCCATGCGGGGCGCTCTGGCGGCGCTGACAGTGCCCGGTGCTGTCGACGGTTGGCGGGAGGCGCACGAGCGCTACGGACGCCTGCCGTGGGTGGACCTGTTCGAGGACGCGATCCTGCTGGCGGAGAACGGTGTGGCCGTCTCCCGTTCACTGGCGGACTGGATCGCCGCCGACTGGTCGCTGCTGCGGCAGGACGACCGGATCGCGGAGGTGTTCGCGGCAGGGGAGACGCCGCTGCGGGAGGGCGACCTGCTGCGGCAGCCGGCGCTCGCGACGACCCTGCGCGGAATCGCGGAGGGCGGGGCGCGCGGCTACTTCTACGAGGGTGAGTTCGCGCAGGCCTTCGCGAGCGCGCTGGCCCAGCAGGGGTCCCCGCTGACGGCGGACGACTTCGCGCAGTACCGCGCGCAGTGGGTCGAGCCGATCAGCACCGCGTACCGGGGGAAGCAGGTCTACCAGCTGCCCCCGGCCACCCAGGGGATCGCCGCCCTGCAGATCCTCAACCTGCTGGAGGGCTTCGACTTCAGCCGGATCCCGGAGGGCGGCGCGGACTACTACCACGTCATCGTCGAGGCGGTGAAGCTCGCATTCGCGGATCGCGACGAGTGGCTGAGCGATCCCGCGTTCGTCGACATCCCGTTGGAGAAGCTCCTGTCCCAGGAGTACGCGGACGAGCGTCGACAGCTCATCGACCGTGCGGTCGCGATGGACGGCACGGCGGTGGAGCCGGGCGTGCGCCGCGGGGATGAGGCGGAGCGGACCGCGCCCACCGGCGACACGGTCTACTTCGCGGCGGCGGACGCGGACGGCCTCATGGTGTCGATCATCCAGTCGCCGTACCACGACTTCGGATCCGGCATCATCGCCGGTGAGACGGGTGTGATCCCGCAGAACCGCGGATCGTTCTTCTCCCTGGACGGCACGCACCCCAATGCGCTGGAGCCGGGGAAGAAGACGTTCCACACGATCATCCCCGCGATGGTCCTGGAGGACGGCGAGCCCGTCCTGGCGTACGGGACGATGGGCGGGGAGGGGCAGCCGCAGACGCAGGCGGCGGTGCTCACCCGCATCCTGGACTACGGCTTCGACGTGCAGCAGGCGATCGAGGCACCCCGCTGGCTGTACGGGCGGACGTGGGGCGTGTCGGCATCCGACCTCAAGCTCGAGGCGCGGATCGATCCAGAGGTCGTCCGCGAGCTCACCCTGCGCGGCCAGCCGGTCACGATCGTGCCCGCCTGGGATGGGGCCCTGGGCCACGCCGCGGCGATCCGCCGCCATCGGGACACCGGCCTGTACGAGGGCGGCGCGGATCCCCGCGGGGACGGCCAGGCCGTGGGGCACTGAGGGCGGTTCTCCCGCCGGGAGGCTGGTCGGGTGGTGGACCGCTGAGGGCCGAACTCCCGCGGCGGGGGTCTCTGAGGGTCGATGTCCCGACGGACCACTGGAGTGCTCGAGGCGCCAGTGCACTCGCTGGCGCTTCGAGCGCTCCAAGTGTCCCTGGGCAGGGCGTGCCGGCCGACGGCGGTGGGCATCCACCGAATGGTGGGAGTCTCCGTTGATCCGGCTGTCGACCTGCCGCAATGCCTGAATCAGCCGACTTCAACCACCTGATTGAATGTCATGACAAATGTCGTGTTGCCATGATCACAATGTGTGACTACGCTCACGCGCATGGTGAAGGCGAAGCACGTCGAGATCCGCGAGTGGATCGAGCAGGAGATCCACAGCGGGCGCCTGGTCGTGGGCGACCGACTTCCGACGGAGCGTGAACTCATGGAGCGGTTCGACGTGAGCCGCAATCCCGTGCAGACGGCGATGACGAAACTCGTCGAGACGGGACTGGTGCGCCGCAGGCGGGGCTCCGGGACCGTCGTCGCTTCCACAGGCCTGCGCAGCAGCCTGCTCCGATTCCTTCACGCCTCCACTGAGGGCCCGGAGATCGAAGGACTGCATCGCGTCGTCAGCACCCGGGTGCTCGCCGCCGAGGCTCACCCGCTGGCGGCTGACCTGTTCCCGGACGGCACCCCAGTCGTGGAACTGGTGCGGATCAAACTGGACGGTCACGGTGACGGAATCGTCGTCGAGCGCTGCGTCATCGACCTCATGCTCGCTCCGAACATCCTCAACGAGGACCTGGCCGCCCTCACCACCGCCGCCTACTACACCTCATCAGGAATCGACCAACTCCACTCCACGAGCGTCCTCGCCGCCACACACCTGTCAGCCGGCGACGCACGGCACCTGGACATCGAGACGACGACACCCGTCGTCCGGCAGGTGCGCACACTCCACACCGGAAACGGCCGACCGGTCGAACGGCTGGAGATGTTCTTCCACCCCACCAAACTCACACTGGAGGTCACGCAGATTGAGCGCTGACACGAACACCCAGACCACCGCAGTACCGAAGCGCGTCGCTGTCGTCGGTGCCGGCATCGTCGGAACGATGGCTGCCTGGCAACTGGCCGTACGGGGCCACGACGTCACGGTCCACGACCGGTGGAACACCCCCAATGACCGCGGCGCATCCGCAGGTGAATCCCGCATCTTCCGCACTCTGTACAAGGAAGGACCGGAGTATGTTGCCTTCATCCAGAGCGCGGGACAGCTCTGGAAGGAGCTCGAAGCTGCGCAGGACACGCGCGTCCTGGACTGGTGCGGAGGCCTCACAATCGGTCATCCCGAACATCCGGACGTACGTGCGGTCCTCGACTGCGCCGACGAACTGGAGCTCGAGCACCGCGTGCTCGACGCCGCAGCGATGCGCAAGGAGTTCCCCGCCTACGGAGTCGACGACGACGAGATCGGCGTCTTCGATCCGAACGCCGGGGTCTTCCGTCCGGAGCTTGCTGTGCTCGCAGCTCGCGACGAGAGCGTCCGGTTGGGAGCGACATACCGCACCTATTCCGAGGTGCTCAACATCCGCCCGTTCGCCGACCGCGTCGTGGTGTACACGGGCGCTGGTGCCGAGTCATTCGACTCGGTCGTCGTCGCGACGGGGCCGTGGGCAGGCGCTCTGTCCGGCCTCGATGACGGGATCATTCGGAACAAGCAACTGGTCGGCAGCTGGTTCCCGGTCCGCGACGCGGAGGTCCATGCACCCGCTCGGATGCCGATCTCCGTCCGACGGCATCCGGAGGGGGCATTCTCAGCATTCCCCTGCCTGGACGGGATGGGCGTCAAGATCCTCAACCACCACCTCGAATGGCCGCCACTCGACAATCCGGAGGAGCTGCAGCGATACATCGATCCGGACTTCGTCCGCTCGACCGAGGCAGCTGTCGCCCGCCTCATGCCGCACCTGGATCCGACCGCCGTTCGAGTCTCCACGTGGACGGAGGGGTTCAGCCCTGACGGAGCGCCCATCGTGGGCCCCAGTCAGGTCGATGACCGGATCATCCTGGCCGTCGGCATGTCCGGCCAAGGTTTCAAGTTCTCTCCCATGGTCGGCTCAGTCGTCGCCGACTACGTCACCACGGGATCGTCCGCCGATGCTCTCGCCATCATGGACCCGACCCGCTTCACGTCAGGAGGCGCCTCATGAATCCGGGCACCATCGCACTCATCTCAGTCACGGCCGCCATTGTCCTGGGCATCGGCGCGTGGATCTCCTTCTACGTCGGAAAGAAGAACGACACGGAGGAGGACTGGCTGGTGGGCGGGCGCAGCTTGCCCATGTATGTCGTCGCCTTCACGCAGTACGCGACAGCGGTGGGCGGCGGCGTCCTCGTGGCACACGTGGGCATCGGCTACGCCTGGGGACTGTCCGTCTTCTGGTATGAACTCTTCGTCGTGGCCGGCATGCTCATCATTGCGATCTTTGCGAACTGGCTCCGCAGGGGACGGTTCTCGACGATCCCCGAGGTCTTCACCCGCCTCTACGGCAAGCACAAGACACTTCTGACGATCGTCGCGCTGGCCGTCATCGTCGTACCGTTCGGCTGGTTGGCCACGCAGTTCGTCGCCTTCGCGAACCTCTTCAGCGAGGTGACCGGCATCCCGTTCACGCCTCTCATCATCTCGATGGCGATCATCAGCCTGCTGTTCGTCCTGCCCGGCGGCCTCACCTCTGTGGCGTGGTCGGACTTCTTCTTCGGAGTGTTCATGGTGGGCACCTCCATCGCCATCGCCGTCTATGCCGTCATGAGCGCAGGCGGTTGGGGCGAGGTCGTCGAACGGGTGCCAGACGACTTCTTCACGATGCCGCAGGGCTTCACTCTGGCGGGTGCGGGGACGATCGTCCTCTGGTTCTTCGCGATCGTGCCCGGGACTCTCACGAACCAGCTCTACTACCAGCGCGTCTTCGCTTCGAGGAGCGGCAAGGACGCCCGCTCCTCCCTGTACTTGGGCGCGGTCATGGTCATGATCGCCGGGGTGTATGCGTTCTTCATCGGAGTCTCCATCCGTGCGTTGAATCCATCGATGGGCGAAGACGGCCGCGAGATGGCCGCTGGTTGGTTCCTCACGCAGGTGCCCACGTGGCTGCTGGCTCTCTACGGAGCCTTCCTCATGGCCACGATCGTCTCCACCACCGGCTCTGCATTGCAGTCCGTCGTCGCCAATCTCATCAATGACCTGCGCGGAGCGTTCCTTCGCGAGAAGACCACGCAGAAGCAGACGATCGCCCTGTCCCGGTGGTGCACCGTGGGCGTGACCGTCATCGCCGCGGTCCTCGCGATCGTCTACCCGCGGGCTCTGGACTGGCTCGTGGCCACGTACGCATACTCCGCATCGATTCTCGCAGTGCCGATGCTGGTGGGCATCATCCTGGCGCGTCGTTACCGGCTGCGGGTCGAGGTGGCTTTCACATCCATGATCGTGGGGCTGGTGGGCTGCGCGATCGCACACGTGATGGGGACGACCGTGCCCTACGCGGTATTCGGCATCGTCGCGAGTGCGATCGCCTACGTGATCGCAGTGGCGATCTGGAAGCCTGTCCGCGTAGAGGGCGGCATCGCACCGGACGGAACTGAGGCCGGCGATCGCGTCGCCGTCCAGGAAGGAGGGCAGGCATGAAGACCATCGTCATCGGAGCGGGGGTCCTGGGCCTGACCGCTGCGCACCAGCTGACACAGCGCGGACACGAGGTGATCCTCCTGGAGAAGGAGGAGCCCTATGCAGGCGCCAGCCACCGGTCGTTCGCCTGGCTGAACGCGAACAACAAGTTCCCGGAGTCCTACTATCGGATCAACCGGGAGGGGATCGACGAGCACGCGCGGCTGCAGGATAGCCTGCCGTCCGAGCGGACGTGGCTGCATCAGTCTGGCAACCTGCTCGTCGATTTCAGCGAGACGCGTGCGGAGACGTATGCGAAGCGCACGGTGGACGCTCAGGGGATGGGATACCCGGTCGAGACCGTCGACACCGCCCGACTGCGGGAGCTCGAGCCCGCGGTCGAGTGGCCGGAGGAGCTGGACTCCGCTCTCCACTACCCGGTGGAGGGATGGCTGGACAACGACGTGCTGGGGGAAGAGCTGGTGCGGAACCTCGCTGAGGCCGGGGTCGCCGTCCGGAAGGCCGAGGTCGTACGACTGGCATCCGATGACTCCGGCGCTCAGGTGGAGCTGTCCGACGGCTCGGTGCTCGTGGCGGACGCCGTCGTCCTGGCGACCGGTGCGTGGTCGCGGGAACTGGCCGCGGCCTCGGGACTGTTCGTTCCGGTCGCAGACCTTGCCGAGCAGTCTCCTCGTACGCACAGCCTCTTGGGGCTGACTCAGCCGGTCGACATTCCTCTGCAGAGGGTCATCATCTCCGACCGCGTGAACGTCCGCCCACGACATGACGGCCGCATGTGGGTCCAGGTCGGTCGACTCGAGGACCGGGTCTCGGAGGGCGAAGATCCGCAGATGCTCGCTGAGGTCGCCGAGGTCATGGAGGGTGAGCTGACGAGACTCTTCGGACAGCACGTCCCGATGGAGCGTGTCATCTATTCCGGCCGGAGCTTCCCGGAGGACGGACACTCGATCATCGGGTTCCTCGACGATGCGCGGAAGATCTACGCCGTCGTGACGCACTCCGGCATGACGCTGGGGCCGCTGTTCGGGCGACTCGCGGCTGAGGAACTGGAGGGGCAGGAGTCACCGCTGCTGTCGGATTTCCGACCCTCCCGGTTCGCCGAGGGCGAGGTCGAGTCCGCCGATCTCGACTACTTCATCGGGAGGCAGTGAGTTTCGCTCTCCCGACGGACCGCCGGAGTGTTCGAGGCGCCAGTGCACGCACTGGCGCCTCGAGCGTTGCGCCGGTCCGTGGGCGGAGTGTGCCGGACGTGCAGCACACTCCGCACCGCAACTGACCGCGGTGGGCAGACGCTCGATCGGATGGGATCGTCGGTCAGGAGGCCGTCTGCCAGCTCACCATCTCTGCGATCCACGTGGGTGCGAACGGCGAGGTGCAGTTGGGCGGGGTCGGGTAGTCCTTGAGGACCTCCAGCTTCTCGCCGATCTCCAGTGCGCGGTCGCGATGCTCCGGGTGCGTGATCCCGATCTGCGCCAGACACGTGTTCATCTCCCACTGGAGCCGGTCCGGCGCATCCTTCATCTGCGACTCAATGGTGTCGAGCAGGCCCGCCAGGTCCAGCACTTCCGGGGTCTTGCCGACGGCCTTGGAGGTGAGGGCCCAGCCTGCGCTCGCGACGATCGGATCCGCGTCCGCCAACCAGGCGGTGCGCAGCTCCTCCGTGTGCTTGCTCTTCGCGACGACGTAGTTCACCAGCCAGTCGTGCACCTTGCGGGTGCGCGTCTGACGGATCATCCGGTCGAGCTCGTCGCGGGTGAACGCCTTGGGTCGGCAGATGAGCGTGGTGAGCAGCCGTGCGGCCGCGTCATCCGTCTCCCACAGCTCCAGCGCCAGTTCGTGCTGGGTCTTCAGCCGCTTCGCCAGCGCCCGCAGATCGCCCAGTTTCACCGCGTGCCGATCGCCGTGGCGCTCGTTCACCGCGAGCGTCTTCGGATCCGCCATTGCCTCGAGTTCGGCGCGGACCTGGGCGAGAGTCATGCCGGCCGGTGCTGCTGACGCCACGGTGCTTCCTCCTGGAGATCGGAACGGACGGGAGGAGACAAGACTATCCGCCGCACGCAGGTGCGCTGCGTGCGGCGGACAGGCGGGACGTCCTCGCAGGGATTGGCGGAACGTCCTCACGGATCACAGCCGCGGACGCCGCAGATGGTGGTCCGTCGCCCGCTGGTAGGCGACGCCGGCGGCCAGGAGGGCGGCCTCGGCGAAAGCAGGTCCCACGAACTGGACCCCCAGCGGCGTGCCGCGACCCGTGAACCCCGACGGCAGGGTGAGGGCCGGCAGGCCCGCCAGGTCGATCGGGGCGGTGGGGCCGGTGACCTGCTCGAAGAGCTCCGTGCCTGCTTCCAGCCCGTTCATCTCCGCGATCGTGGGCGAGGCCTTGCCCACTGATGGCAGCAGGAAGATGTCGATGTCGTCCATGAGCCGGTTCATCGCGCCGGTGAAGTGGCGGCGGCGCTGCTGCATCCGCTCGAGCTCCAGGACGTCGACGGTCCTGCCCACCTCGATGAGACCGGCGAGGACGGGACCGTACTCGTCCTTGCGGGCGGGGTAGGTGTCCGCGTGGGCCAGCGCGGTCTCGACACCGCACAGTGCGGACCAGTCCGCGGCGACGGTCATGAAGTCCGGCGCCTGGACCTCGACGACGCGCCAGCCCAGGTCCGACAACTCGCTCTGGACGGAGGCGAGCATCGACTGGGTCTCCGGGTCGAAGCGGGCGTTGAGGTCCGGATCGATGCCGACGACGGGGGAGCGGTCCAGCTCGAGATGGGCCGCGTAGTCGGGCACGGGGCGGGAGGAGGAGGTGGAGTCGGAT
>DYUK01000041.1 GCA_020743695.1 Brevibacterium senegalense
GGTCGCGGCCTCGGCGGAGGATCGGCGTGCGATGGGCGAGGTGTCGCAGGAGATCGCGGCCCACCACGACATCCGGCGCACGATCGGCCGCTACGAGGAGGTCTACCGGTCGGTCATCGACGCCCGGGCGCAGGATCCGCAGGACTGAGCGGCGGCGGGTCGAACACCGTCGGCTCGCGCCGCAGTCCGGCCGGGTCGAACTCCGCCAGTGCGTCGTCCACGTTGCGCCAGGGGCCGAAGCCCAGTGACGTGCCCATCCAGCCCCACACGTCGAAACCCTGTCCCGTCAGCTGGGCGAGCGTGACGGCCCCGTCGCGCTTGGCCAGGCGCGCACCTGCGGGGTTGAGGACCAGGGGGACGTGCACGTACGCGGGCACGGGCAGGCCCAGCAGGTCGCACAGGAGCGCTTGTCGGGGTGCGGACGATGCGAGGTCGTCGCCGCGGACCACCTGGTCGACGCCCATGTCCGCGTCGTCCACGACGACGGCGAGGTTGTAGGCCCACACCCCGTCGCCGCGTCGCAGCACGACATCGTCGATGTGGGCGGTGAGCGCGCCCAGCAGCGCGTCCTCGACGGGACGTTCGGACCGGTCCGTGGCCAGCCGCAGCGCCGGTGCCCGGCCCGCGTCCGCCAGTCGTGCGCGCGCGGACTCCCGCTCCGTCTCCGTCAGGTTCCGGCAGGTGCCGGGGTAGGCGCCCGGGGGCGCATGGGGCGCGCTGGGCGCGGACTGGATGTCCTTCCGGGAGCAGTAGCACTCGTAGACGAGGCCGCGCGCCTCGAGACTGCGGCAGGCCGCCTCGTAGTGCACGAGGCGGTCGGACTGGTGGACGATCGGGCCGTCGACGGTCACGCCCAACTCCTCGAACTCCTCGAGCTGGCGCGCGGCGGCACCGGGACTCACACGGTCGAGGTCCTCGATCCGCCAGCGGAAGTCACGGCCGGTGGTGCGCGCCCACAGGAACGCGAGGATCCCGGTCCGCACATTGCCGATGTGGAGGTCCCCACTGGGCGAGGGGGCGAAGCGTCCGGCCGGTGCGAGCATGCGACCCACCATAGTGCCGTCAGCGTCACCGTGAGCGCGCTCTCCCCTGCGGCCCGTGCGGTTGCTCCTGCGACCGCACGGGCATATAAGGGAGGGGTGAGAGATTCCGCCGCGTCACCCTCAGCAGCGGAACCGGACGGCTTCACGGCCGAGCAGAGCCGCATCCTGGCCGTCGCCCTGATAGTCGCATTCCTGTCGCTGCTGAGCGTGTCCATCGTCAACGTCGTCCTCCCCTCGATCGAGTCGTCGCTGGAAGCCGGGTCCACCGGCCTCCAGTGGGTGCTGACCGGCTACGCTCTGGCCTTCGGTGTCGTGCTCGTCGCCGCGGGACGGGCCGGTGACATCTACGGACGCGGTCGGATCTTCGTCGCCGGGCTCGTGCTCTTCGGAACGGGCTCCCTCGTCGCGGGCCTCGCCGGCGATGCGCTCACCCTCAACCTCGCCCGGGTCGTCATGGGACTGGGCTCCGGCTTCATCAATCCGCAGGTGACCGGACTCATCCAGCAGTACTTCGCGGGTGCGAAGCGCGGCCGGGCCTTCGGCCTGTTCGGCGGGATCATCGGCGTCTCCGTCGCGATCGGACCGGTCCTGGGCGGGATCCTCGTCGCCGTGTTCGGGGCGGAATGGGGCTGGCGGTCCTCGTTCCTCGTGAATGTCCCGTTCGTCGTCCTCGCCGTCGTCGGCGCGTTCCTGTGGCTGCCCCGCTCCGCCTGGCGGGCAGTCGACGGACAGGCGCCCGCAGGCGCGGTCGCGCAGGCCGCACCGACCGCCGGGGCCGTGACGGAGCACCCGCGTGCGTCGCGCCTGCGGACCAGGTCGCGCCTGCGGACCGGACTGCACCGCGTCATCGATCTGGATCCGGTGGGCGTCGTCCTCCTGGGCGCAGGCACACTCCTCGTCATGCTCCCGTTCGTCGAGCGGGCCGTGGGTGCGGGCATCTGGGCATGCCTGCCGGCCGGGATCGCACTCATCGCCGGGTGGACCTGGTGGGAGAGGCGCATGAAGGCGGCCGGTCGGGCACCCATGGTCGACCTCGACCTGTTCCGCACGCGCTCGTACACGAATGGGACACTGCTCGTCTCCGTCTACTTCCTGGGCATGACGAGCGTGTGGGTGGTCCTCGCCCTCTGGATGCAGAACGGTCTGGGGCACACGGCCCTGGCCGCCGGCCTCATCGGGTTGCCGTCCGCACTGTCGAACGCGGTGTTCGCACCGATCGCCGGTCGTCACATCACCCGGATCGGGCGGCCGCTCGTGCTGTGGGGCTTCGCGTTCGCGATGACCGGACTCAGCCTCTCGATCCTCGTCGTCGTCCTCCACTACAGCGTGGGCAGCAGCGAGTGGTGGCTGCTGGGCTCGCTGGCCCTCCAGGGAGTGGGACAGGCGCTCGTCATCAGCCCCAATCAGACGCTCACCCTCGCGGAGGTGCCGCTGCGCTACGCGGGCTCCGCCGGCGGAGTCATGCAGACGGGTCAGCGCGTCGCGACCTCGATCGGGATCGCGATGATCACGGGGATCGTGTTCACGGTGGTCTCGGCGCACGGCTGGATGGCCGCCTTCATCGCGGGCTTCGGCACGGTCCTCCTCATCGTCGCGGCCGCCGGGGCCGTGGGCGTGATGGATCTGGTGCAGGGACGCCGCGCCCGCCGCGACGGTCTGTGACCCCGGCCACCTCACCCGCACGGGCCGCATGAGACACTGATCGGCGACCGAGGAAATGTGAAGGGAACGATTCTGTGGGAACGACCGACGCCTCCGTGCGCCTCGATTCGGATCTCGACCTGGAGAGGCTCGTCCGCTCGGGTCTCATCACCACCAGCTTCGCTCCCGTCGTCGATCTCGAGACCGATGCCGTGGTGGCGCACCGGGTGTTCCACACGAGCGCGGAAGTCGACTCCTTCGAGATGGAGGACTTCGTCGCGGTGCGCCGCGCGGTCCGCGAATCGCCCCTGGCCGGCGACTTCGACTCCTCCCTGCGGGCGATCGCGCTGCGTGAGGCGCAGAGGCTCGACCTGCCCGCGAACAACCGCCTCCTCCTCACGACGGAGCCGCAGTCGCTCGTGACCGTCGAGGACCGCACCGGCGAGCCGGACCGGTCCGCGATCCTCCACCTGCACCCGGAGCGGATCGCGATGGCACCGGCGATGACGCTGCGGTCCGTCCGGCAGGCCCGCTCGCTGGGCTGGGGCATCGGGATGTCGTCGATCGGCATGGACCTCACGACGACGGCCTTCCTGCCGCTCGTGAACCCGTCCGTCGTCATGCTGCACCGCCAGGTGCTCCAGATCGAGGACGCCGCCCACATCGCAGAGCTCGTCCGCCTCCTGCACGCCCATGTCGAGCGCACGGACGCGATCATCATCGCGGACGGCATCGAGACGGACGCGGACGTGCACAGGGCCCGCGCGACCGGTGCCCGGTTCGGCACCGGCACCCGCTTCGGCGCGCCGTCCCGCACCCCCACTCCCGTCGATGCGACGCGCGAGGACCCGATCGCGGCCCACTTCACCCGCAACCTGCCGGCGCAGGGCACCCCGTTCACGATCGCCCAGGCGCTGCGCCGCGATCCGATGGTCATGGACGCGGACATGCTGGACGCGCAACTGCGCTCGCTCGAGGATCGCACCCTCACCGCGGGCCGCTCCGCCGTCGTCATCGGGGTCTTCGCCGGCCTCGATGAACTCCCCCAGACCACCCTCGACCGCTACACCCGCATCGCGGACAGCGCCGGGTACACGG
>DYUK01000042.1 GCA_020743695.1 Brevibacterium senegalense
TCCGTCTGCGAGGGTTCTGGGGTGTCAGGTGCGGCCGTCGCCTCCTGCTCTGCGGCGCGGCGGGCGTCCCGTCCCACCCACAGGGTGATGAGGAGGGCCAGGACCGTGGCGAGCGCCAGGAGCACGAGCCCCAGAGCGTACGTGCCCTGTGCCTGCCACAGTGCGCCCAGAAGCAGCGGCGGGACGAAGCCGCCCAATCCGCCGGCGGCGCCCACGAAGCCGGTGATCGAGCCGACCATCGCGGGGTCGCTGGCGCGTCCGATGAGGGCGAAGACGCCGCCGGCGCCCATCCCCAACCCCATCGACATGACGATGAAGGCGATCGTCGCGATCGGCATGAGCGGCGGATCGGCGACGAGGGCGACGGCGCAGAGGGTGACGACCGCGTAGGAGATGACGAGAGTGCGGACGGGACCGATCCGGTCGGAGAGGATGCCGCCCACCGGTCGCATGACGACGGCGGCGATGACGAAGCCCGCCATCCGGAACGAGGCGTCGTGGGCCTCCAGCCCGTAGTCGTTCATGAGGAAGGTGGGCAGGTAGACGGAGAAGGCCACGTAGCCGCCGAACGCCAGAGCGTACAGGTAGCAGGTCTGCCAGGTGAGCGGGATGCGGGCGGTGGCCGCCAGCGTCGCGCCCAGGTTCTGGCGCGAGGGGGTCCACCCCGGCGGGTCCTTCATGAGCAGGTACGCGGCGACCGCGTAGACGACGAGCGCGACCGCGGCGACCACGAAGGGGACGCGGTCACCCAGCTCGAAGAGGGGGACGGTCGTGAAGGCCGCGATCGCGGTGCCGCCCATGCCCGCGCCGTAGATGCCGATCGCGGATCCGCGCTGCTCGGCAGGGAACCACCGGTTCACGTACGGGACGCCCACCGCGAAGCTGGTGCCGCCCACGCCCAGGACGAAGCCGCCCAGCATGAGACCCACCGCCGAGTACTGGCCCAGGAAGCCCAGGTACAGCACGGGGACGACGGTCAGGAGGGAGACGATCGGCATCATGAGGCGGCCGCCCAGCCGGTCCGTCAGCGCGCCCACCAGGATCCGGCCCAGCGATCCCACGAGGACGGGGATCGCGACGATGAGCGAGGCGTCCTGGACGATGTCCCGGTCGACGAGGAGCGGTCCCAGCGGGCTGATGAGGGACCAGGCCCAGAAGTTCACGGCGAAGCCCAGCGTCGCCAGCACGAGGGCCGTCGTGCGGTCGCGCGTCGTCGGGGTGGTCGGGTCGGCGCCGGTCTGTGGCGCGGTGGCGTCCTGCATGCCCACTCCCTCGAGAAGCGTACGGATGCTCTACATCACATTTTCAGCGCACGAGGACGCATTCGCGCAAGGGCCCAGGCTGCACCGTCACCTGTCGCGGTCCGACGTACAACCCGTGCGGACCGCTCGATCGGCCGCATCTCGCACTTCTGAGCGACCGCACCCGGTCGAGGTCCGGACTCAGACGCGGTCGCAGTTCGGGCCACGCCGGCTTTCCCTCATTCCGTTGTGTCCTAATCGTCGCGCACCTACGATCGGGGCATGCCCCTCCCCCACCGGACCCGTGCTCTCGTCCTCACCGGCGGTCGGTCGAGCCGCTTCGGCGGGATCCACAAGCCCGGGGTGGACGTCGACGGGGTCCCGGTCCTCACCCGCCTGCATGCGACGCTTACGGACGTGCCGGTCGACGGGGTCTGGATCGCGGGTCCGCTCGCCGGTCTGGCGGACGCGCAGCACGACTCCGTGCACCAGGTGCACGAGCACCCCCGCTTCGCCGGCCCCCTCGCGGGCATCGCCGCTGCGGTCGCGGACATGCCGCCGGACCCGCACGCTGTCATCCTGGTGCTGGCGGGCGACGTGCCGTACGCGGACCCTGCGGACCTCGCGCTCCTCGTCCGGACCAGCGCGTCGACGGGCCGGGCCGCCGCGGGCACGGATGCGGGCGGCCGGATCCAGCACCTGTGTGCGGCGTGGCCGGATGCGCTACTGCGTGACCGACTCGCGGACATCGGGGATCCGACGGACACTGCCGTCAAGCGCCTGTGGGACGGGATCGAGCCGATGCCGGTCGACGTGAGCCCGGGCAGTGTCGAGGACTTCGACACTCCGGACGACTACCGGCGACTCACAAGCGGCACTCGACCGCCCGGACCGGAGGGTCAGCCGTCGCAGTCGCCCAGCTGATGGCGGATGTGCGGCAGCAGCGGCGTGAGGACCGCAATCCCGTCGCGCACACCGCCGGTGGAGCCGGGCAGGTTCACGAGGAACGTCGCCCCGCGCGCACCCGCCACTCCCCTGCTCATGACGGCCGAGGGCGTGCTGGTCAGCCCCTTCGCCCACAGCGCGTGCATGATGCCGGGCGCTCGCACCTCCAGGAGTGCGTCCGTCTCCTCCGGCGTGCGGTCCGCCGGGTTGAGGCCGGTGCCGCCGGACGTCACGATGAGGTCCGGAACCTGCCGGTCGGCTCGGGCAACCGCCGCCGAGGCCGCGGCCGGGGACCCGCCGTCGAGACCGGTACCGGCGTGGCCACCGTCGAGGTGGGCCCCGGGGCGGTCGTGTGCGCTCAGGCCCAGCAGCTCCCGCAGCACGGCGCCCACGGGGCCACCGTCCTCTGCGACACGTGGAGCCGGGCACTCGTATCCGCTGCCGCGCAGCCAGTCGACCAGCAGGGGGCCGCTCCGGTCACCCTCCTCGCCCCGCGCGATCAGGGTCGACACGACGACGACCGCCGCCCGCGGCCGCGGGCCGTCCGCCTCAGTCGTGTCACCGGGCTCTGGTGTGTCACCGGGGACTGCGGCATGCGTGGTCATGCGATAACCGTATCTCACGCGCGGCGGCGGGCGGCCTCCATGAGCTCGTCGTCGATGAAGCCGCGTCGTGCGGCGCGACTGCCGAAGAGCGCCATGAGCACGGTCGCGACGATGAGGACGGTGAGGATGAGCGTCCAGTCCCCGCTGCGGCCATAGGCGACGCCCACGAGGAAGGGCCCTACAGCGGCCAGGCAGTAGCCGAAGGGCTGCACGAAGCCGGACAGACGCGCGGTCACGAACGGGTCGCGGCTGCTGGCGGGGATGAGCGCCAGGGCTGTGGGGAAGCAGAAGCCGCCCACGCCCAGGATGACCGACCACAGCAGCGGCAGGACGTCCGGGACCAGGAGGAGACCCGCGTAGCCCACCGCGGTGAGGATGGAGAAGAGGACGGGCAGCAGCACCGCGCTGCGGACCCGTGCGAGGACGGTGGGCATGACGAGGCCGCCGATCACGTTCAGCGCACCCACCAGTGCGAGTCCCACCGAGCCGACGGCCGGACTCACCCCGGCGTCGCGGTAGATCTGCGGCAGCCATCCCATCTGGATGTACGCGTTCGTCGACTGCAGGCCGAAGAACAGCATGAGGAACACAGCGGTGGGCGCCTGCCACAGGGACCCACGCAGCCAGCCGGCGGGAGCGGACGAGCCGGCCCCGGCCTCGGGAGCAGTGGCGACGTCCTCCGCCACGACCCGGGTGCGGGCACCGGAGGGGAAGTCGTAGCCGGTCCGGGCCGCGACGATGAGCCAGACGACGACCTGGGCGGCGGCGAGGAAGGACCAGACGAAGAGCGCGCCGCGCCACTCGAAGAGCAGCGCGCTCAGGGGCCCCACCGCGCCGGACAGGCCCAGGACGGAGGTGTAGATCGTCATGAGCGCGACGATGTGGCGGCCGCCGTGGTTCTTGATCCACGCCGGCAGCAGCACGTTCGCCAGGGCGATGCCGGCGACGACGGAGGCGGTCAGGACGAGGAAGATCCAGATGTCGCCCACCCACGGACGCACGACCAGGCCCACGAGGGTGAGGACCATGCCCGCGGTCAGCATCGCGCTGAGTCCGAAGCGGGAGGCCAGCGGAACCGCCAGCAGGCCCATGACGGCGAAGAGGAGGCCGGGCAGCGCGGTGACAGCCCCGGCCATGCCGCCGCCGGCGCCGAAGGCCGCGAGCACGTCGGCGAGGACCGGCCCCAGGGAGGCGATGCCGGCGCGCAGGTTCACCGCGGCGACGAACACCGCGACGAAGGCCAGGAGGACGGGGACGGTGCGCCGGAGACCGCCGCCGGGTGCGGGCGCTGCGGTCATGCGGGCCGTCCTCTCAGACAGAACGCGTGACCGGCGCGACCCCGCGGACGGGGTGCGCCGGTCACGCGCGGTGCGTCACTTCGCGTGGTAGTTGGGGGCTTCGACGGTCATCTGGATGTCGTGCGGGTGGCTCTCCTTGAGCCCCGCCGTCGTGAGTCGGACGAAGCGGCCGCGCTGCTTGAGCTCCGGGATCGTGCGCGCGCCCACGTAGAACATGGTCTGGCGCAGACCGCCGGTCAGCTGGTTGGCGACCTGACGCAGGGGGCCGCGGTAGGCGACACGGCCCTCGATGCCCTCGGGGATGAGGTCCGTGTCCGTCGCGACGTCCGCCTGGAAGTAGCGGTCCTTCGAGTAGGACTGGCCCTTGCGGGGTGCCATCGCGCCCAGCGAGCCCATGCCGCGGTAGCCCTTGTACTGCTTGCCGTTGATGAGGAGCAGGTCGCCAGGACTCTCCGCCGTGCCCGCGAAGAGGGAGCCCAGCATGACGGAGTCCGCGCCGGCGACCAGCGCCTTGCCGATGTCGCCGGAGTACTGGAGGCCGCCGTCGCCGATCAGCGGGACGCCCGCCTTCCGGGCCGCCTGCGCGGCGAGGTGGATCGCGGTCACCTGCGGCACACCCACACCGGCGACGACGCGGGTCGTGCAGATGGAGCCCGGGCCCACGCCCACCTTGATCGCGTCCGCGCCGGCGTCGATGAGCGCCTGCGCGCCCTCCGTCGTCGCGACGTTGCCGCCGATCACCTGGACGTCGCGGAACGCGGGGTCCTTCTTGAGGTGGGCGATCATCTCCGTGACACCGCGGGCGTGGCCGTTGGCGGTGTCGACGACGAGCACGTCCGCACCGGCCTCCGCCAGGAGGCCCGCGCGCTCCAGCGCATCGCCGTAGAAGCCCACCGCGGCACCCACGAGGAGCCGGCCGGAGCCATCCTTCGCGGCGAGCGGGTACTCCTCGCGCTTGACGAAGTCCTTGACGGTGATGAGGCCCTGCAGGACGTAGTCATCGTCGACGAGCGGCAGCTTCTCGATCTTGTGCTCGCGGAGGATCGCGTACGCCTCGTCCTTGTCGACGCCCACCTTCGCGGTGTGCAGCGGCGCCTTCGTCATGAACTCGCCCACCGTCGCGGAGGCGAACTTCTGGTGCGGGATGAAGCGCAGGTCGCGGTTGGTGATGATGCCCACGAGGACGCCCGCCTCGTCGACGACCGGCAGACCGGAGATCCGGTACTGGCCGCAGATCTCGTCCAGCTCCGCGAGCGTGCGGTCCGGGGTGATCGTCACCGGGTTGTCGATCATGCCGGACTCGGACCGCTTGACGTAGTCGACCTGCTCCGCCTGGTCCTCCTTCGAGAGGTTCCGGTGGATGATGCCGAGGCCGCCGATCCGGGCCATCGCGATCGCCATGCGCGACTCCGTGACGGTGTCCATCGCGGCGGAGATGAGCGGGATGTTGATGTCGAGCTCGCGCGTGAGCTTCGTCTTCGTCGTGGCCTCGGACGGGATGACGTCCGTGTCGCCCGGCAGCAGGAGCACGTCGTCGTACGTGAGTCCCGTCAGCCCGAAGGGATCCCCTGCCACTGTGAAATCTGTCTGCTCGTCCGCCATGAGTCCCCCGTCACCGTCGTGCAATTGCCATCCAGATGCATTCCCGGACGGCGGTCGCACATCGCGATCGGGCCGTCCGGGAATGCACCTGGAGCTTGGGGGCCATGCTACTCCGCGCGCGTGAAGGGCGGGCATGAGGTTGCTCACGGGTGGGGCGTGCGGAGCGCGTGGTCAGCGCTCGACCGTCACAACAGACCCGCGACGATGATCACGCCGATGAGGACGGTGCCGGAGACGAGCATCGAAGCGGAGGTGTATCCCACGATGTCTCGCAGTCGGCAATTCGCGATGGCGAGCAGCGGCAGGGCGAACAGCGGCTGGATCATGTTCGTGATCCCGTCTCCGTACGCGATCGCCATCGTCGCGATCGCGGGGTCGACATTCAGAGCCTGCGACGCCTCGAGCATGACCGGGCCCTGCACAGCGAACTGACCGCCGGCGCTGGGGATCGCGATGTTGAGCAGCGCAGCCGAGACGAAGGTGATCGCTCCGAACGTCGCCGGAGTGGAGATGTTCACGAAGAAGTCACTGATGACGGCTCCCAGTCCGCTCGACACCATGATCCCCATGATGCCGGCGTACAGGGGGAACTGGATGAGGATGTCCCCGACCGTGGCGGCCGCCCTCTTGACGAGCTCGCCCAGCTCGACGGTCGAGCGGGACAGCAGCAGGAGGAGAGCGAGGAACGTCCAGTTGACGATGTCGAGTGTGAGGGCGAACCCGTTGGACGCGAAGTACCAGACGATGTACGCGGTGACCGCGAGGCCCAGACCCAGAGGGACGATGCGCGAGGAGTCCATGCGCGCGGCCGGAGAGGAGTCCTCTTCGTCGATGTGCGCGATCTGTTCGTCGCCGGCGCCGTCCGCAAGATCCCGTGGCAGCTGGATCAGGGCCTCGCCGCGGCGAGGACGCAGGGTCGGCATGATGATCGTCAGCAGCGGGACCACGATGACCATTCCGATGAGGTTCCATGCTGTCCCCAGCGTGTCCGAGACGGGAATGGTGGACCCCAGGGTGTCGACGATGAAGGAGTCCGGAGTCGCCGCAGCCAGGGGCGGCGAGCTGGAATACCCCATCGACCACACGCTCATCGCCGTGTACGCGCACGCAACCAGCAGTGGGAAGTGCACCTCGACCCCGCGCTTGCGCATCTGCACCGCAACCTCACGGGAGAGCAGGCCGCCGACGACCAGGGCGAGGCCCCACGTCAGCATCGAGGAGGCGCACGCGACGAAGGTGACCCACGCATAGGCCTGATAGGCGGTCCGCGGGAGTCGTCCGAGTGCGATGAGCCCCTTCCGCACGGGCGCCGTATTCGCCAGAGCGTGTCCCAGCAGCAGGATGAGGCACATCTGCGTCGTGAAGGCCAGCAGCCCGGCGAGGCCATCCCCCCACCCCGACAGCACGTCGACGGGAGTCGCAGGAGTCAGGCCGAGTGCCATCACGGCGACGATCACGGTGAGTGCCGCCGCGAAGATGAGGGGCGCGGGCATCCACCTCTCGACGAACCGACTGAACGGTCCGGTGACGGTCCTCAGCGACAGACCTCGGCGTCCGTCGGCCTCGACCGGACGCTCGTCCGTGCGCGAGGGTGCGTTCTCTCCATTGAGATTGCTCATGTCGGTTCCTCTCTGAACCAGTGCGGGGCCATGTGAGACCCGGGCCGTCGACCGGCCGGGATTGTGCGCGAGACCCGAAGGTCACGCGGTTGAGCGCTCGTCCTTCGTTTCGTCAT
>DYUK01000043.1 GCA_020743695.1 Brevibacterium senegalense
ACCTGTCGCCTCTTTCCCTATCCGCCGCTCGCGCCGTCCCTCATCCGCCGCTCGCGCCGTCCCTCATCCGCCGCTCGCGCCGTCCCTCATCCGCCGCTCGCGCTCTTCCTCATCCGCCGCTCACCCGTCCACCTTCACGCACCGAGATTCGAATAATCGACAGGCGGCCACTCACACGGAAAGATGTCACTGAAATGCGCCGGCGAGCCGGTGACCCGCACGCGGCCACGGCTGGTCCGCATGCGGGCCTCATCGTCCCGGTCCGGCGCACGTCGGGATCACTGAGCGAAGGAGCTCTCATGTCCGTCCTCGATCGGGAGGCGATCATCGCCCCCGTGTCGTTCAATCGCTGGCTCATTCCGCCGGCGGCCCTCGCGATCCACCTGAGCATCGGTCAGGCGTACGCGTTCTCCGTCTTCAAGAATCCGCTGGCCGAACACTTCGGCATGGGCGAGGGCGGAGACGTCGCGATCGGGTGGATCTTCTCCCTCGCGATCGCGATGCTGGGCATCTCGTCCGCGATCGGCGGCACCTGGGTGGAGCGGGCGGGTCCGCGGAAGTCGATGGTCGTCGCGGGCACCTTCTGGGTCGTGGGCTTCTTCGTCTCCACGATCGGCATCTCGACCGGCCAGCTGTGGCTCGTCTACGTGGGCTACGGGGTGATCGGCGGCATCGGCTTGGGCATCGGCTACATCTCGCCCGTGTCGACCCTCATGAAGTGGTTCCCGGACCGACCGGGCCTGGCAACGGGTCTGGCCATCATGGGCTTCGGCGGCGGCGCGCTCATCGCGAGCCCCGCCTCGAATGCCCTCATGAGCTTCTACGGCGGCGGTCCGGACAACCTGGCCGACGGCATCACGATGACGTTCCTGACGCTGGCGGTCCTCTACCTCGTCGTCATCGCGATGGGTGCGTTCGTGATCCGGCTGCCGCATCCGGACTGGAAGCCCCAGGGATTCGATCCGGAGAAGGCGACGGCGAAGCCCATGCAGACGACCGGGTCCGTGTCCGCCAACCAGGCGCTCAAGACGCCGCAGTTCTGGTTCCTCTGGGTCGTGCTGTTCACGAACGTGACGGCGGGCATCGGCATCCTCGAGAGCGCTTCACCCATGGTGCAGTCATCCTTCGGCATCACCGCCGTCGCGGCGGGCGGCTACGTGGGCCTGCTGTCGCTCACGAACATGGGCGGTCGCTTCGTGTGGTCGACGGTGTCGGACTACATCGGCCGCAAGAACATCTACCTCGTGTACCTGGGCGTAGGGGCCGGCCTCTACGTGCTCATCGCCAGCCTGGGCTCCCAGTCCCTGGCACTGTTCGTCGTGTCGACGCTCATCATCCTGTCGTTCTACGGCGGCGGATTCTCCACGGTGCCTGCGTACCTCAAGGACCTGTTCGGCGTGTACCAGGTGGGGGCCATCCACGGCCGACTGCTGACCGCGTGGTCGGCCGCGGGCGTCGCGGGGCCGCTGCTCGTCAACTCGATCGTCGAGAGCTCGCGCACCGGCGGCGGTGAGGGCTTCGAGCTGTACCGCCTGTCCCTGTTCATCATGGCGGGCATCCTGGGCGTGGGCCTCATCTCGAACATCCTCATCCGGCCCGTGTCGGAGAAGCACTTCGCGGATCCGGCGATGGTGTCGCAGCGGCGCGAGGCGGACCGCCAGGCCGCCTCCGAGGCGGCAGGCACCCGCGAGCAGTCCACCGCCAGCGCGGGCGGCGTCCACCGGACCGTGGCGATCGTGCTCACGGTGTTCGTGGTGGCCAGCCTCCTGTACGGCCTCACCGAGACGGCGATCCGCGCGGCCGCCCTCTTCATCGGCTGAGCGGAGGACCCCGCACACAGAACTGGGCGGCGGAGACTCCCTCATCAGCCTCCGCCGCCCATTCGCTCTGATGGTGGCTCCCGCTGCATCCCGGGCGCCGGTCCATCTCGCTCCGGTGACCGGCCGCAGCCACAGGGGCTGTCGACACGTCGGCCTTCTGGTCGCTGGAGAACGGCCCTGATCCACTCGCCCGTCAACATCTCACCGAAGTCGACCAAGCCCTCTCGATCAGGTAAGGCCAGCCTATCTTTAGCGGTTGAGTCGCGCAAGACCCCGCGTCGACGACTTCGAGTTGCGATGACAATCGCCCCGAAACATGACCGGCCCCGACCAGACAGCCACCGACTCCCCTACGAAGCCGCCACACACAGCACAGTGCTCCCGATCCGCCCTGGATCGGGAGCCCTGCTGCGGGAACGCCCTCGTCACCTCACTCGATGCGGTCCTTGTCCGGGAACGGCGGCAGGAAGTGCGGGTAGTCCGCGGGCACGGTGCCGGGGAACTGCGGCGGGCGCTTCTCCAGGAACGATTCGACGCCCTCGCGCGCGTCCGCCTGCTGCCCCAGCTCGTAGATGAGCCGCGAGTCCTGCTGGTGCGCGTCCCACGGCGAGGCCGCCGTCAGCATGCTCCACAGCAGCTGCCGACTGGCCCCCAACGACACCGCCGAGGCCCGATCCACGATCACCAGCGCCATCTCCCGCGCCGTCGACTGCAGCTCCTCCGGCGCCACGACGCGGGAGACCAGTCCGCCCGCCTTCGCCTCCTCCGCGTCGAACACGCGTCCCGTGTACACCCAGTCCAGCGCCTGCGAGATGCCGACGATGCGGGGCAGGAACCAGCTGGAGGCGGCCTCGGGGACCAGACCCCGGTGTGCGAAGACGAAGCCGAATCGCGCGTCCGTCGACGCGATCCGCATGTCCGTGGGCAGCGTCATCGTCGCCCCGATCCCCACGGCGGCGCCGTTGATCGCGCTGATGATGGGCTTGCGCAGCGACGCGAACGCGAGTGCCACCTGCCCGCCGCCGTCCCGCCGGAATCCGGCCACCGTGGGCCGCCCACTGCTCGTGTCGGCCTCGGCATCACCGTCCCCGTCCGCCTCCGCGTGCGTCGGGGAGTTGAAGTCGAACGTCGACCCGCCGCCGCTCAGGTCCGCACCCGGGCAGAAGAACTTCCCGCGGCCGGTCAGGATGACCGCGCGCACCGCGTCGTCCTCGTCCGCACGCTTGGCCGCGGCGATAAGGTCGTCCCGCATCGTCCCGTTGAACCCGTTCCGGCTGGGCGGGTTGTCGATCGTGATCGTCGCGATCCGGTCGGAGACCTCGTAATCCACTGTCTGGAAGTCGCGCGCGGGCGCCTCTGCCGTCATGTCCACTCTCCTCGTCGAAAGTCAGCTGCAGCGTCCGCGGCCGATCACCGTCGGACATGCTCCTAACTTAACGTTCGTTCACTAGGAATGCGAGAGAGTTCCAGCCCCCGGACCATCCGAACACCGCCGCCGAGGCCGCGGCCAGCCCCAGCCGACCGTCGCCAAACCAGCCCGGCCTCAGAGGATCCCGCGGTAGGCGCCCCCGTCGATGAGCAGGCTCTGGCCGGTGATGTAGCCGGCCTGCGCGGAGGCGAGGAACGCGCAGGCGTCCCCGAACTCGGCGGGCTGGCCGAACCGGCGGGCGGGGATGCCGTCCGCGGCCGCGGACCGGACCTGGTCGACGGGGGTGCCCGAGGCCTCGGCGGCGATCTTCTGTCCCGACTGCAGGCGGTCCGTGTCGAACGAGCCGGGCAGCAGGAAGTTGATGGTGACGTTCGCGTGGGCGACCTCGCGGGCGATGCCGGCGAGGAATCCGGTGAGGCCGGCCCGCGCACCGGAGGACACGTCCAGCCCGGCCAGCGGCGTCTTCACCGAGGCCGAGGTGATGTTGACGATCCGCCCGAACCTCCGCTCGACCATGCCGTCCAGCACGCGGCGGACCATCGCGATGGGCGTGACCATGTTGTTCTCGACGCCGTCGCGGATCGCGTCGTCGTCGACGGCCGTGAAGTCGCGGAAGGGCGGGCCGCCGTTGTTGTTGACGAGGATGTCGACCTGGTCGTCCGCGGCGGCGATGAGCTCGCGCTGGACACCCACATCGGAGACGCTTCCTGCGACGGTGCGGACCTCGGCGCCTGTGCGGTCGCGGATGTCCTGCGCGGTGGCCTCCAACGCGGACTCAGTGCGCCCGTTCAGGACAATGCTGGCGCCCGCCTGTGCCAGCGAGTGCGCGCAGGCCCGCCCGAGGCCGGCACTGGACGCGCAGACCACAGCCCGCTTCCCTGCGATTCCCAGATCCATGGAGACTCCTCTTCGATGTCGCGTCGATGTCGCTCGTGCCGGCCCCGCCTGCGGCCCGCGCGTGTGAGCATCGTCGCAGGCACGCGACCGCACCGCCACCACCAGCGCATCGTTCTACACGATGCGCTCGTGATGGCTGTAGGCGTTGAAGCGGGCGCCGCGGTTGAAGCCCACGACCGTGATGCCCTGCTCTCGGCCCAGCTCGACCGCCAGTCCTGACGGCGCGCTCACCGCGGACAGCACCGGGATCCCCGCCATCGACGCCTTCTGCACCAGCTCGAAGCTCGCGCGCCCCGACACCTGCAGCACCGTGTCGTGCATCGGCAGAAGCCCCTGCTGCAGCGCCCAGCCGATCACCTTGTCGACCGCATTGTGGCGGCCCACGTCCTCGCGGACCGCCAGGAGCTCGGCACGCTGGGCGACCCCGGCCTCGGGACCGGCACCAGCCGGCCCCGCACCGGTCTCAGCCCCACCAGAACCGGCCTCACCAGCGGACCCGGCCCCGACCTCGGCACTGTTCCCAGCCGCGCCACCAGCCCCACCAGCACCCTCACCCCGCACCAATCGGAACAGCCCCGCCGCGTGCACGCCTCCGGTCGAGCCGAACAGCGTCTGCTCCTCCCGCAGCGCATCCGGCAGGCCCAGCAGCGCCTTCGCCGTCACCAGGGGCGCCGCGACCGGCCCGTCCTCACTCATCGCGTCCAGCAGGATCGGGAACGCCGAGCTCCGCTGCACCGCCTCGATCGACGCCGTCCCACAGATCCCGCACGCCGAGGACGTGTACACCTGCCGAGCCCTGTACACCTCCGGATCCCACGTCCCCGGCTCCAACGACACCCGCGCCACGTTCAGGTTCCGCGTCCCGTCCGGATCGATCCCCGCCGCGAAGTCGATCTGCCGGATCTGCGCCCAGTCGCGCACGATCCCCTCGCTCAGCAGGAACCCGGCGATGAGCTCGACGTCGTCACCGGGCGTGCGCATCGTGACGGTGAACTGCTCACCGTCCAGCCGCACCTCCAGGGGCTCCTCCCCCGCCAGCGCGTCCGCCCGCGCATCCTGCAGCCCGTCCTCACCGAACCGCCGCACCCGCGTCCGCACCGTCCTGCGCATCGCCGCACCTTCCCTCGACCAACGAGCCGCACACCCCCGCCGTCACCGCAGGTGCCGAGGACGGCGGTCTACCGCCGCCCGCAAGGGTGGCCGTGGTCACCCGACCTCGGCCCTCCGGCTCAGGCGTCCCCTCCAGTGTCCCGCACCCAGGCCTCGTACCCACCGGCCAGGTCGATGAGTCGCATGGTGGAGTTCGCATCAAGCACGGTCTCCAGCAGCTCCTGCGCCCGTGCCGAGCGCACCCCGGTCTTGCAGTGCAGGTACACGTCGACAGTTCCGGCCGACCCCGGCCCGACCGGCTCATCCGCGGCCCCCGCCAGTTCCTCCACCCACTCCCGCACCTGCGCCAGCGCACCTTGCGGGTCGACCTCGATCCTGCCCAGCGGCAGGTGGCGAGCGCCCGGGATCATCCCGGCGGCGGCCTCGGCGGGGGTCCGGACGTCGATGATGAGCCCGCCGTCAGCGGCAACGGCCCCCGGGTCCAGGTCGTGCATGCTCATCTGTCGTGGCAGGTCGGCGCCCACGTCCGCCTCCGTGACCGGCCGGGTCACGCGCGGGGAGCGCGCCAGCGGCACGGACTCCCACTCGCCGGTCAGCATGTCGTAGACGAGCACGCGACCGATCGCGGGCTCCCCGATCCCCAGCACCAGCTTGAGGACCTCGCCGGCCATCGCCACACCCAGCACCCCGGGCACTGTCCCCAGGACGCCGGCGACCGCGCAGCTGGGCACCGCACCGGCCGGCGGCAGCACCGGCAGCAGATCGCGGTAGACCGGCCCGCGCGAGGCGTGGAAGACGCTCAGCTGCCCTCCGTCCGTCAGCACCGCCGCCCACACGTGCGGGATGTCCAGCACGGTGCACGCATCGGACACGATCGCCCGGGTCGCGAACGAGTCCGCCCCGTCGACGACGATGTCGTAGTCCCGCACGACATCCATCAC
>DYUK01000044.1 GCA_020743695.1 Brevibacterium senegalense
GCCTGCTGCGCGTCCTTCGTGATGTCGACCAGCACGGGGCCGGGGCGGCCGGAGCTGGCGATGTGGTGGGCGGCGCGGATGGCGTGCGGGATGTCCTTCGCGCGGGTGACGAGGAAGGAGTGCTTGGTGGCGGGCATCGTCATGCCCACGATGTCCGCCTCCTGGAAGGCGTCCGTGCCCAGCAGCGAGGACGACTGCTGGCCGGTGATCGCCAGCAGCGGGACGGAGTCCATCTGCGCGTCCATGAGAGGGGTGACGAGGTTCGTCGCCCCCGGGCCGGAGGTCGCCATGCAGACGCCCACCCGGCCCGTCGCCGCCGCGTAGCCGGTGGCCGCGTGGCCCGCGCCCTGCTCGTGGCGGACCAGGACGTGCTTGATCTGCTCCGAGTCCAGCAGCGGGTCGTACGTGGGGAGGATGGTGCCGCCGGGCAGGCCGAAGACGGTGTCGACGCCCAGCCGCTCGAGGGTGCGGATGACCGCCTGCGCGCCCGTCATGACCTCTGGCTGCGAGCGGGAGCCGCGGTGCGCGGCCCCACCCGGGGCGGGCACGGGACTGGGGGTGGGTGGTGTGACGCGTGTCGTCTGCGTCTGTGCTGGGCCTGCCACGATGGGCTCCTTCGGTGATCGATTCCCTGATGGGCGTCTTGCGCGACACCCTCATGCCCCGCTCTGCGCGTGCGGTGCGCCCCGGGTGGAGCGCCCCGCACAAAAAAACGCCCCTCCGTTCTGGAAAGGGCGCGCGGGACGTCGTCAGTCGACAGCTACGGGGTCACCGCGCGCTGGGTAATGACGACGAGAAGGACGTTCATGGGTGAGACAGTACACAGCGGCGAGCCCGGAATCGAATCGCACAGCGATTGGTCTCACAGCCTGAGATAGTAGGACATCAGAGTTTGGGCGCTCGGAGAGCACGCGGGCGCCCGTCGACGAGGCGCCGTCCGCGCCCTCCCCTGGCGCCTCCCGCCCCGGTAGGCTTGACCGCGATGCCCACTCCCCCGCCCGCGCGCACCCCGGTGGCCATCGGCTCCACCGGGATCCCGTCCGATCCGCCGCCGCTGCCGTGCGCCCACTACGATGCGGGCCGCTGCCGCTCGTGCACGCTGCTGCCGGTCCGCACGCGCACCCGGATCGACGACCTGCAGGAGCAGCTGTCACAGTTGCTGGCCCCGTTCGCGCAGGCTGCCCCTCCCCAGGACGCCGACTCCCAGGCCGTCCCGGTCCAGGACGCACCCCACCTCTCCCGCGCCCCCTCCCCCTGGCGGGCGCCCGTTCGCAGCCCGGAGGCCGGCTTCCGCAACAAGGCGAAGATGGTCGCCGGCGGCACCGCGGAGACGCCCACGTTCGGCCTGCTCGACGAGGACGGCCGGGGCGTCGACCTCTCCGACTGCCCCCTCTATCCCCCGCCGATCCACGCGGTGCTCACCGCCCTGCCCGCGCTCATCCGCCGCGCCCAGGTCGCCCCGTACGACGTGGCGCGCCGCCGCGGCGAGCTCAAGCACGTCCTCGTGACCGCGGCGCCGTCGGGTCAGGTCATGGTTCGCTTCGTCCTCCGCACGGAGCGCCCGGTCCCCCGCCTGGCCGAGCACATGTCGCTGCTGACGGAGGCCGTCTCCTCCGCCGGGTTCGAGGTCCGCGTCGTCACCGCCAACCTGCAGGCGGACCACGCAGCGGTCCTCGAAGGACCCACCGAAGTCCCGATCACCGGCGACGACGCCCTCACCGTCGTCCAGGGGCGAGTGCCGCTGCGCGTCCTGCCCCAGTCCTTCCTGCAGACGAACACGGTCGTCGCCTCCCAGCTGTACCTCCAGGTCGCAGCCTGGGTGGACGAGATCGCCGAGGCCAGGGCCGCCCCCGCGGGCGCCCCCTTCACCGTGTGGGACCTGTTCTGCGGCGTGGGCGGGTTCGCGCTGCACTGCGCGCGTCCGGCGGGTGACGCCTCCCGCCGGGTCATCGGCGTGGAGACCTCCGCGCAGGCCGTCGCCTCCGCCACCCGCACCGCCCGCCAGCTGGGGCTCGCCGCGGAGTTCACGACCGCGGACGCCACCGGTTTCGCAACCGGTTTCACCGCCGAAGCGCCTCCGGACGCCCTCATCGTCAACCCGCCCCGCCGCGGCCTGGGCCGGGACTTGGCGCAGTGGATCGAGGACTCGGGCATCGAGGACGTCGTCTACTCCAGCTGCAACCCGCAGACCCTGGCCGCGGACCTGGCCGTCATGCGCTCATACCGGATCGTCGAGGCCCGGCTGCTCGACATGTTCCCGCACACCGCCCACGCCGAGGTCGTGGTCCGCCTGACCCGGATCCTCCCGTCGGATCGGGGCTGAGGAGCCGATGCACGATCTGCTGAGGTTCTGGCCCGACGTCCGCCCCCGGGTCTGGCGCTACGTCGTGAGCATCCTGCTGGCGCTCGTCTCCACGGGCGTGGGTTTCTTCGTCCCGGTCCTCACGGGCGCCGCCGTCGACGGTCCCATCGCGCAGAAGGACCTGAGGGGACTCGCGCTGCTGGTGGCTGCGGTCGCGGCCGTGGGTCTCGTGGAGGCGGCCTCGCAGCTGATCCGCCGGACGATCACCGCGGCGATGACGGCGGAGTGGGAGGTGCTGTGGCGGCGCCGACTGTTCTCCCACCTGCAGCGGCTGGACGTGGCGCACCACGATGCGTGGGACTCCGGGCAGATGCTGTCGCGGGCGACGAACGACCTGAGCATGCTGCGACGCTTCGCGGCATTCGGCCTGCCCTTCATCGTCATCACGCCGTTCCTCATCGCGATCGGCGCGATCATGCTCGCGTTCATCCACCCCGTGTTCGTCGTGATCCTGCTGGTCGTGGCGCTGCCCACGATGGTGGGGGTCGCGTGGTTCAGCTCGCGGTACAAGATAGCCTCGCGCGCCGCGCAGGACGTCATGGGCGAGGTGTCGACATCCGTCGAGGAGTCCGTGCAGGGCATCCGCGTGCTCCTGGCGTTCGGCCGCAGCCCGTGGGCGACGGCCCGCTTCCGCGCGATCGTCGACCGGCTGCGCGACCACGAGATCACGAAGGTCCGCCTCGAGGCGTGGCTGTTCGGCGCGGTCATGGTCCTGCCGCAGCTGGCGATGGTGGGCTTCGCGATCGTGGGCGCGTGGGGCGTGGTGGGCGGGTGGATCACGCTGGGGCAGACCGTCGCAGCCCTCACGCTCATGATGTATCTGCGGATGCCCATCGAGATGTTCGGGTTCCTCCTGGGCGATGCCCTCATGTCCGCGACCGCCGCCGCCCGGTACTGGGAGCTCATGGATCAGGAGCCGCGGATCACGGACCCGGACCACGACGGGCGTCCCGCGGTCGGTGCCGCGGCGGACGCGGCCGATGCCGCACCTCGCCCCGCGCCGCAGCCCGGCGTCCTCGAATTCGACGACGTGGTCTTCCAGCACGACGACGCGGACGAGCCCCTGCTGCGCGGCGTCTCACTGCGGATCGAGCCGGCGGAGACGGTCGCGCTCGTGGGCACGACCGGCAGCGGCAAGACCGCGCTGGCGGCACTGGTCCCCCGCCTCTTCGACGTGACCGGCGGCGCCGTCCGCATCGACGGGGTCGACGTGCGGGAGCTCGCCCTGTCGGATCTGCGCTCCCGCGTGGGCGTCGCGTTCGAGGAGCCGATCCTCTTCTCCGCCTCGATCCGCGAGAACGTCGCAATGGGCACGCAGGCGATCGAGGGCGCGGACACGATCGACGAGGAGCGGATCCGCGAGGCGCTCACGATCGCGCAGGCCGCGGACTTCGTGGCCGAGCTGCCGGACGATCTCGACACGGAGGTGGGCGAGCAGGGCCTGTCGCTGTCCGGCGGACAGCGGCAGCGCATCGCCCTGGCCCGCGCGGTCGCCGGCCATCCGCCGTTCCTCGTGCTGGACGATCCGCTCTCCGCCGTCGATGTGGAGACCGAGGACCGCGTCCAGCAGCAGCTGCGCACCGTCCTCGACACGACGACGGCCCTCATCGTCGCCCACCGACCGTCGACGGCGGCCCTGGCGGACCGCGTCGCGGTCATGGATGCCGGCCGGATCATCGCGGTGGGCGGGCACGAGGAGCTGCTGGCGACCTCGGCGGTCTACCGCGATCTCATGGGGGTGAGCGCATGAGCGGGGCGACGGACGCGCAGGACTCGCGCAGTCCGCACGAGCCGGACGAACTGCCGCCGGACATCGCGGCGCGCGCCCGCCGGCTGCTGCTCGACCTCGTCCGGCCGGAGCGGACCGGGTACATCGTCGTCATCGCGGTCATGGTGGCGTTCGGGGTCGCGAATGCGGCGGGGCCCGCGCTCATCGCGCAGGCGATGGACCACGGCATCCCCGCAGCGATCGCGGGGAACACGCGCGCGCTCGTCGTCCCACTGACCCTGTTCCTGCTCCTCACGCTGCTCATCGGCGTGCTGGACTTCTGGGGCACGCGGATGACGGGCACGCTGGCGCAGCGCCTCATGGTCGCGCTGCGCCGCCGGCTCTTCGACCATGTGCAGCGATTGGGCATCGCCTACCACGAGCGGTCGACGTCCGGCCGGCTGGTCGCGCGGCAGACGTCGGACATGGAGAACATCCAGACGTTCCTGACCGGATCACTCGTCGAGCTGGTCGCGGGCCTGTCGATGATGGGCGCGATCGCGGTGACGCTGCTGGTCATGGACCTGCGACTGGCGATCGTCGTGTTCCTGGGGTTCATCCCGCTGCTGTGGGTGTCGATCGCCTCGAA
>DYUK01000045.1 GCA_020743695.1 Brevibacterium senegalense
TCGGATGACCCGGACGAGGACAAGGCACTGGCGATCCGTCAGGCGATGGCCGGCGCCATCGACCGCGACGCGATCGCGGAGCAGGTCTACAAGGGCACCTACACCCCGCTGTACTCCTACGTGCCGGAGGGTCTGCCCGGGGCCAACGAGTCCCTCAAGGAGCTCTACGGCGACGGCGACGGCGGTGCAGACGTCGAGGCGGCCGCGAAGGCGCTGGAGGACGCGGGTGTGGAGACGCCGGTCGACATCAAGCTCCAGTACAGCCCGGACCACTACGGCCCGTCCTCCGGCGACGAGTACGCGATGATCAAGGACCAGCTGGAGGCCACCGACCTCTTCACCGTCGACCTCCAGTCGACGGAGTGGGTCCAGTACGCGAAGGACCGCACGGAGGACGTCTACCCGGCGTACCAGCTGGGCTGGTTCCCGGACTACTCGGACGCGGACAACTACCTGGTGCCGTTCTTCTACGATACGGACGACAGCCCGTCGTTCCTGGCCAACCACTTCCGGGACGAGGACATCAACGATCAGCTCTCGCAGCAGGGCTCGATGACGGATGAGGACGAGCGCGCGGACGCGATCTCCGACATCCAGAACGACCTGGCGGAGCAGCTGCCCACGCTGCCCTACCTGCAGGGGTCGCAGATCGCTGTGTCCGGTTCGGACGTGACGGGCATCGACGAGACGCTCGACCCGTCGTTCCAGTTCCGACTGGCCCTGCTGGGCAAGTGACGGTCCGACTCACCCTCTGAGCGGCGGATCGACTGCGGGAGGGCGGGCGCATCGGCGCCCGCCCTCCCGTAGTGGTGACGGCCGAGGAATGCGAAATCATGGTTGCAAGCGTTGAGAACCCGGTCCTCGCGGAGGATCCCGGGAAGAGTCTCACGAAGAAGAAGTCCGCGGGGTCGGGGCTGGGACGGTACATCATCGTCCGGTTCCTCCTCATCATCCCCACGATCTGGATCCTCACCACGCTGGTGTTCTTCCTCATGCGGATCACCGGTGACCCCATCACCGCCGCACTGGGCGGGCGCCTGACCCAGGCCCAGCTGCAGGAGCGGATCGAGGCCGCCGGTTACGACCGGCCGCTCATCGTCCAGTACTTCGAGTACATGGGCGGCCTGCTGCGCGGAGACTTCGGCACGACGGTGTCGGACAACCGCGCGGTGTCCGAGGTGGTCCTGCAGTACGGCGCTGCCACCGTCGAGCTCGTGTTCTTCTCCCTCATCGTCGCCTTCGCCGTGGGCATCCCGCTGGGCATGCTCGCCGCGTATCACCGCGATCGCTGGCCGGATGCAGCGCTGCGCGTCTTCGCGATCCTCTGCTACGCGACGCCGGTGTTCTTCGCGGGCCTGCTCCTCAAGCTGGTGTTCGGCGTGCTCATCCCGCTGTTCCCGGCCTCCGGGCGCGCGACCGGCAGCACCGAGCTGCTCATGTCCGGCGTCGTGGGCCCCACCCGCATCTACTTCATCGACGCGCTGCGGATCGGTGACATGGCCGCCTTCGGGGACATCCTGTCGCACGCCGTGCTGCCGGCCATCGCGCTGGGCCTGCTGACGGCGGGCGTGTTCCTGCGCCTGGTGCGCACCAACCTCATCGGCACGCTGGGCCAGCAGTACATCGAGTCCGGCAGATCCCGCGGGGTCAGCGAGTTCCGACTCGTGACCCGGCACGCGTGGCGGCCGGCGCTCATCCCCGTCATCACGGTCATGGGCATGCAGATCGCGATGATGCTGGCCGGTGCCGTGCTGACGGAGACGACCTTCGAGTGGAAGGGGCTGGGCTTCCAGCTGGTCGAGTACCTGCTCAAGCGCGACTTCGTCGCGGTGCAGGGCATCGTCGTGGTGCTCGCCGTGATCGTCGCGGTCACGAACTTCCTCGTCGACGTCATCGCAGCGCTCATCGATCCCCGAGTGAGGTACTGATGGACATCCTCAAGCGCCTGCCCGTCATCAGCCACGTCCGCCAGGCCGTGGGCCTGCAGCGCGGCATGCTCATCGCCGGCCTCGTCATCTGCGCGCTCGTGCTGCTGGCCGCGGCCCTGGCACCGCTCATCGCCCCGTACGGCTACGCGCAGATGGCGTACGAGGACGGCTCCCGGTTCGGTGCCCAGCAGGCGCCCAGTGCCGCCCACATCTGGGGCACGACCGTGGGCGGCTACGACGTGTTCTCCCGCGTCATCTGGGGTGCCCGCACCGCGGTGAGCGTCATCGTCGTCGCCGTGGCGCTGTCCCTGTTCGCCGGTGTCGCGCTGGGGCTGATCTCCGGCTACATCGGCGGCTGGCTGGACCGGATCCTCGTCGTCGTCGCGGATGCGGTCTACGCGTTCCCGTCGCTGCTGCTGGCGATCGTCATGGCGATCGTGATCTCCGGGGGCCAGTCCAGCGCGTGGGGCGGCATCCTGGCCGCCGCGTTCTCCATCACCGTCGTGTTCATCCCGCAGTACTTCCGCGTGGTGCGGGCGGAGACGGTCCGTCTCAAGGCGGAGCCGTTCGTGGAGTCCGCGATCGTGCTGGGCGCCTCGCGCACCCGCATCATCACGAAGCACGTGTTCCGCAACGCGACCCGCACGCTGCCGCTCATCTTCACCCTCAACGCGTCCGAGGCGATCCTCACGCTGGCCGGCCTGGGCTTCCTGGGCTTCGGCATCGAGCCGTCCTCGGCCGCGGAATGGGGCTATGACCTCAACAAGTCGCTGTCGGACGTCACGAGCGGCATCTGGTGGACCAGCGTGTGGCCGGGCATCGCGATCGTCATCACCGTCCTGGGCATCACGCTGGTGGGCGAGTCGATGAACGACCTCAACGACCCGCGCCTGCGGCTGCGCCGCCGGGCCGGTTCGACGAGCAAGAGTCGAGCCGCCGAGGCCCCCACCACCGCCGAGGTCGCGGTCACCACGAGTGCCCCGACCTCCGAGGCCTCCACGGCCTCGGGAACGGCGCCTGCACCCCACACCTCCCAGGAGGACCAGGCATGACAGCGTCAGCAGATCGACCCGTCCTCAGCATCGAGGGCCTGGACGTGACCTTCGCGATCGATTCCGGCGACGTGCACGCGGTCAAGGACCTCAGCCTCGAGGTGAACCGCGGCGAGGTGCTGGCGATCGTGGGCGAGTCCGGTTCCGGCAAGTCCGTCACCGCCAAGAGCGTGCTGGGCCTGCTCCCGGACACGGCCGTCACCCAGGGGGCCGTGGTGCTCCAGGGGCGCGACGTGCTGACCGCGACCTCGTCCCAGCTGCGCTCGCTGCGCGGCGCGGACGTGTCGATGGTGTTCCAGGAGCCCTCGACCGCGCTCAACCCGGTCTTCACGATCGGGTGGCAGATCGCGGAGGGGCTGCGGGCGCACAACCCCAAGCTCTCGAAGAAGGAGCTGCGCGCACGCGTCGTGCAGGCGCTGGAGGACGTGGGCATCCCGCACGCCGCGGACCGGTACGACTACTACCCCCACCAGTTCTCCGGCGGTCAGAAGCAGCGCATCGTCATCGCGATGGCGCTGGCGCTGGGCGCGGACGTCATCGTCGCGGACGAGCCCACGACCGCGCTGGATGTCACCGTGCAGGCGGAGATCCTCGATCTGCTGCGCCACCTGCGCGACGAGCGCGGCACCGCGATCGTCCTCATCACCCACAACATGGGCGTCGTCGCGGACCTGGCGGATCGCGTCGCGGTCATGTACCGCGGCGACCTCGTCGAGACCGCGCCCGTCAAGGACCTCTTCGCGAACCCGCAGGATGCGTACACGCAGGCCCTGCTGGCCGCGGTCCCCAGGCTGGGTGCGGACTCGCGCTCGGCTGCGCTGGCCCCCGCCGAGGCGCCGACTAGTGCCGAGGTGACCGCCGACTCTGCGGCGGCACCGGGCACGACCCGGCCCAGCACCCCGAGTGCGGGGGAGGGCCAGGCGGCTGCGGCCTCGGCGGCGGAGTCTGCGGAATCGGAGGCCCTCGTCGTCGCAGAGGGTCTGGAGATCGTCTACCCGGGCGGGATCGGCAAGCCGGACTTCACGGCGGTGTCCGGCGTGGACTTCACGGTGCGGCGGGGCGAGGTGTTCGGTCTGGTGGGCGAGTCGGGGTCCGGCAAGACGACGATCGGTCGGGCGATCGCCGGCCTCACGACCGCGACCGGCGGCTCGCTCACCGTCCTGGGCCACCAGATGGTGGGAATGCGCGAGAAGGCGTTCAAGCCGCTGCGGAAGCGGATCGGGTTCGTGTTCCAGGACCCGGCGGCGTCGTTCAATCCGCAGCTGACGATCGGGCAGTGCATCGCGGAGCCGTTCGCCGTGCATCGTCCGTCGATGAGCGAGGCGGAGCGGCGGGCGGAGGTCCGCACCCTCCTGGACGCTGTCCAGCTGCCGGGGGAGTACGCGGACCGCTACCCGCACGAGCTGTCCGGCGGGCAGCGCCAGCGTGCGTCCCTGGCTCGCGGCATCGCGCTGGATCCGGAGCTGCTCATCGCGGACGAGCCCACGTCCGCCCTGGACGTGTCCGTGCAGGCGAAGGTGCTGGAGCTCTTCCGCGAGCTGCAGGCCAGGCTGGGGTTCGCCTCGGTCTTCATCAGTCACGACCTGGCGGTCGTCGACATGCTGTCGGACCGGATCGGCGTGCTGTACCACGGCGAGCTGCTGGAGAACGGGACCGGCGAGCAGGTGCTCACGGACCCGCGGCACGACTACACGCGCAGGCTCATCGCCTCGCTGCCGGTGCCGGACCCCGTCGCGCAGGCGGAGCGCCGCGAGGAGGCCGCGCGCCTGCGAGCCGGGGCGTAGGGGGAGAGGCGCGCCAGTCGCCGCATCCACCTGTCGCAAGTCCACTTTCCGCCGACACACTGCCTCACGGTCCGAGGGGACCCCGCGTGCGGGGTCCCCTCGGGCATGAAGGCAGTGTGCCGATGTGCTGGCTCAGCCGGTGAAGAGCGACAGAACACCCGTCGCCGCCAGGGTGAAGGCCGTGGTCCACAGCACGATCCGATCCGGCAGCGCCCACGCCTGGATCTGAGAGTCCTGGCGCCCTCGTTCGCCCGCGCGAGAACGACCGGTTCCGCACCGGGCTGTGCGCATGCGTGCGTCGAGCCGTTCACCCACGCCGCGGCCAGCGTGAACGTGGTCCGCGGTGCGGGTCACGGCGGCGTCGTGTCCACGGCCAGGTCATGAGGGCCCAGACCACGGCGACCAGGACCGCCTCCCACAGGATGTAGACGGGCCACGGACCCAGGAGGTCCAGGGCGGACGGACCGGCCGGAGCCTGGCTCAGGTAGGCGTAGTTCGCGCCGGTGAGGGTGTTGACGGCGATCGCGACGCCCGCCCAGACGAAGGCGCCCGCCAGCGCGATGCCGTAGCCGCGCCATGTGGGCCGGTGCCCCAGCCCCCACACCAGGCCGATCGGCACGACGAAGACGACGATGTGGAGGAACCAGTAGGCGGTGAATTCCAGCGCGGGCAGGCTGAAGTAGTTGAGATCGGGGGTGATGATCGACTGCACGTTGAGCGTGAGCCCCCAGTAGTAACTGATCGCGATCGCCCAGCGGGCACGGGTCAGCAGTGCGATCGAGGTGATGAAGCGCAGTGCGTCGGAGAACTGGACGGGCAGCGACTGGTCGATGTTCCACTGTCCGGGCGACATGCCCCACGCCGTCCACAGGACTGTCACGCTCAGCAGCGTCCACCCGGTGGCGTTCAGCACGGTCGACTCGTGCGCGGTGCCGCGGATCCGGCGACCGATGAGGACGACGACGATCGAGGCGAGGACGGTGAGGAGCAGCATCGAGAGGTGCTCGGTGCCGAAGGGGGCCATGCGCCCGATCGGCTCGACAGTCCGCGTCATGCCGACAGTCTAGGGCCCCTGAGCAGTCAGGATAGGCGTTCCGAGCACGACGGGTGAGGTGAGTTCCGGAGACCGATGGCGGACCGGAGTGCGCGGACCGGCGATTCGTGCGGTGAGTCCTCGAGTCGTCTGTGACTCCGCAGCACCGCCCACGCCTATGCTGACCCCATGGACGAGTCCCCGCGCGCCCGACCGCCGATCAACCGCCTCGCCCGGGCGGTCATGCGGCTCTTCGCCGCCCCGCGGATCAACATGCGCGAGGACTACGAGCGCGTCCGCCGGCTCCAGCGCCACGTCGCGCAGCTGCCCCTGCCCGGTCCCCGCGTCCCGTTCCGCGAGGTGACGGTGGATTCCGCCGGACATCCGATCCACTGCCGCGTCTTCGAGCCGCTCGAGCGTCGTCGCGACGACGTCCTCCTCTTCTTCCACGGCGGCGGCTGGGTCACCGGCGACATCGCCAGTTACACCCCGGCCTGCGCGACGATGGCAGAACTGACCGGCTGCACCGTCGTGTCCGTCGACTACCGGCTGGCCCCGGAGCACCCGTTCCCCGCCGGCCTCGAGGACTGCCTCCACCTCACTCGACTCCTGCTGACCGAACCCCACCGCGTAGGTGCCGACAGCCCCAACCGCATCGTCCTCGTGGGCGATTCCGCCGGCGGGAACCTCGCCGCTGTCGTCTCGCAGCAGCTGCGCCAAGAAGCGGGACGTGCCGCCACCGCCGGCCCTGGTGACTCCGCTACCCCGGACGCCAACCCCACAGACGGCAACACCCCCACCGCCGGCCGCCAGATCCTCCTCTACCCGGTCACCCACTGGGACCACGACCCCGCGACCTCACCGTTCGAGTCCGTGCGTGCCCACGGCCGCGACTACCGCCTCACGACGCTGGAG
>DYUK01000046.1 GCA_020743695.1 Brevibacterium senegalense
CCACGGCCAGTCCGAGGATGCCCAGGACGAGGTTGACGACGGGGCCGCCGAACATGACGGCGAGCCGCTTGGGCACGCTGAGGGCGTAGAACGCGCGATGCTCCTCACCGGGCTCCAGCTCCTCGTTCGACAGCTGACGCGCGTCCTCGACCGCGGTCGCGAAGAGGCGCCCGCGGCGCGGTGCCCGCCGGCGGCCGCCGCCCAGGCGTGCTTCGGCCTGCTCCCGCGGCGGATACATGCCGGGCATCGCGATGAACCCGCCCAGCGGCAGTGCCTTGACCCCGTAGACGGTCTCGCCGCGACGGGTGGACCAGAGGGTGGGGCCGAACCCGATCATGTACCGGGTGACCTTGACCCCGAACCGCTTCGCGGGCACGAGATGCCCCAGCTCGTGCAGCGCGATCGACAGCGAGATGCCCACGAGGAAGAGGACGATCCCCACGACGTACAGCAGCGCGGTCATCCGCGGGCCCCGATCCAGGCGGCGGCCCGCTCACGCGCCCACGCGTCCGCGGTCAGTACGTCCTCACGGGTGAGCCGCCCGGCACGGCGCGCGGGTCCCGCCGGTGCGTCGCCGGCTCTCGACGACGCGGACCCCGCGTCCGCCCCGCTGTGCTGTGCGAGGACCGCCGCGATCCCGTCCGCGATGCCCGTGAAGGGGATCGCGCGCTCGTGGAAGGCATCGACCAGCACCTCGTTCGCCGCGTTGTACACGGCCGGGTGCGTTCCACCGCGTCGTCCCGCCTCGATCGCGAGCCCCAGTGCGGGGAACGCGTCGTGGTCGACCGGTTCGAACGTCCACGTCGCAGCGGTGGTCCAGTCGGTGGGCCGCGCGCCGGAGGCGAGCCTGTGGCCTGCCCCCAGCGCGTAGGCGATGGGCAGGCGCATGTCCGGCGGAGAGACCTGCGCGATCGTCGACCCGTCCGTGAACTCGACCATCGAGTGGACCTGGCTCTGCGGGTGCACGACGACCTCGATCCGGTCGTACGGGACGCCGAACAGCAGGTGCGCCTCGATGACCTCGAGCCCCTTGTTCACGAGGCTCGCGGAGTTCGTCGTGATGACCCGGCCCATGTCCCACGTGGGGTGCGCGAGCGCCTGCTGCGGTGTCACCGTCTCCAGTTGCGCGCGGGTGCACCCGCGGAACGGTCCGCCGGACGCGGTCACGATGAGCCGGGCGACCTCGTCCTCCCGGCCGGACCGCAGGGCCTGCGCGATCGCGGAGTGCTCGCTGTCGACCGGGATGAGGGCCGCGCCCGAGGCCCGGGCGGCTTCCAGCACGACCTCGCCCCCGATGATGAGGGACTCCTTGTTCGCCAGGGCGACGTCCGTGCCGGCTTCCAGCGCGGCAAGGGTGACATCGAGGCCCACGGCGCCGGTCACGGCGTTGAGGACGACCGAGGCGGGCCGGGCGGAGATCCGGGCCGGGGCCTCGGGACCCAGCTCGATGACCTCGACGGGGTCAGGCCGGCCCTGCTGCGCGGCCGCGACGGTGAGGGCCTGCCGGACGGCGGCCACGGCCTCGGCGTCGGTGCCCGCCGGCGGGACGGCCAGGCCGATCGCAGGCACGCCGAACTCCACGGCCTGTCCGGCCAGCACGTCCAGCCGGGATCCTGCGGCCAGCCCCACCACACGGAAGGAGTCCGGGTGCGCGCGGATCACGTCGAGGGACTGGGTGCCGACCGAGCCTGTGGCTCCGATTACACTGAGGTCGCGAACATTCACAGTCCACGATCTTCGCATCCCTTCCTCGGAGTTCGATCCACGGAGGCGATGCGCCGTGGCCCCGCGCGCGGGTCGGCCCCGCCGCCCGCGCCGTCATCGAAGGGAGCGCGCCCCATGGCCGTCACGAAGGGCAGAGTGCAGACGCCGGACCAGATCCTGCAGGTCGATCAGGTCTTCGAGAAGGAGGACCTCGAGTGGGCGGGCATCGTCCGGTCGTGGCTGGACGAGCACGTCCGCGAGTCGATCGGCGACTGGTACCTCGAGGGCACGATCCCGGCGCGCGAGCTGGCGAAGGGCCTGGGCGAGCTGGGCGTGCTGGGCATGCACCTGGAGGGCTACGGCTGCGCCGGCTCGACCGCGACGCAGTACGGCCTGGCCTGCCGCGAGCTGGAAGCCGTCGACTCCGGTCTGCGCTCGCTGGTGAGCGTCCAGGGCTCGCTGGCCATGTTCTCGATCCACCACTGGGGGTCCGAAGAGCAGAAGGAGGAGTGGCTGCCGCGGATGGCCGCGGGCGAGGCGATCGGCTGCTTCGGCCTCACGGAGCCGGACGTGGGTTCCGACCCGGCGGGCATGAAGACCCGCGCGACCCGCGACGGCTCCGACTGGATCCTCAACGGGGCGAAGATGTGGATCACGAACTCGCCGGTCTCGGACGTCTGCGTCGTGTGGGCGAAGACGGACGAGGTGAACGAGAAGACCGGCGAGAAGGGCCTGGTCCGCGGCTTCGTCGTCCCCACCGACACCCCCGGGGTCCAGACGCCGGAGGTCCAGCGGAAGCTGTCGCTGCGCGCCTCCATCACCGGTGAGATCGTGCTGGACAACGTGCGCCTGCCGGAGTCCGCGATGCTGCCCAAGGCGTCCGGGCTCAAGGGCCCGCTGTCCGCCCTGTCCGAGGCCCGCTACGGCATCATCTTCGGCGTCACCGGCGCGGCCCGGGACTCGCTGGAGCAGGCGCTCCTGTACACGGACTCCCGCATCCAGTTCGACCGGCCGCTGTCCTCGTTCCAGATCTCGCAGCAGAAGCTCGCGAAGGCGCTGGGCCAGTACTCCGCGATCACGCTGACCGCGGCGCACCTGGGCCGGCTCAAGGACTCCCCCGCCGGGGTGCGTCCGGAGCAGATCAGCCTGGGCAAGATGGTGAACGTCGACACCGCCATGAACATCGCCCGCGACCTGCGCGCCCTGTTCGGCGGCTCCGGCATCACGAGCGAGTACTCGCCGCTGCGCCACGCGATCAACCTCGAGACGGTCCTCACGTACGAGGGCACGCACGAGGTGCACCAGCTGACGCTGGGCCGCGCGCTCACCGGCATCAACGCGTTCGCGAACTGAGGTCGGACCCGTGCAGACCTGGCACACACCGCTGACCCCACTGTCCTTCCTGGCCCGTTCCGCGGCCGTCTACCCGCAGTCGCCCGCGCTCGTCTACGGCGAGCACTCCTGGACGTTCGCGCAGCTGCACGCCGCGGTCGAGGAACGCGCCCGCGCCCTGCGCGCGGCCGGCGTGGGCCCGGGCGACCGTGTGGCGTACATGATGCCCAACCTCCCGGAGATGCTCATCGCGCAGTTCGCGGTGCCGCTCCTGGACGCGGTGCTCGTGTCGATCAACACGCGGCTGGCGCCGGAGGAGGTCCGCTACATCTGCGATCACTCCGGGGCCTCCGTCCTGGTCCTCGACACCGCCCACTGGCCGGACATCACGCAGGTCGCCCCGGAGCTCACGACCGTCCGGACCATCGTCCTGGCGGAGGACGACCAGCACGCGGACCAGCCGCTGGGCCGGGCGCACCCCGCCGGGACGCACGTGCTGGGACTCGACGAGCTCCTGGCGGGCGCGGCGTCCGATGACGGCCCCCTGGTCTGGGGCGTCGAGGACGAGGACCAGCTGCTGTCCATCAACTACACCTCCGGCACGACGGGGCGGCCCAAGGGGGTCATGTACTCCCACCGCGGGGCATACCTGAACGCGCTGTCGGAGATCCACCACTCCGGCTTCGACCACGACTCCGTCTACCTGTGGACCCTGCCGATGTTCCACTGCAGCGGCTGGTGCACCGGGTGGGCGCTGGCCGCGGCCGGCGGAGTGCAGGTGTGCCTGCGCGAGGTCCGCGGCCCCGTGATCTGGGACCTCATCGACCGGCACGGGATCACGCACCTGAACGGCGCGCCCACCGTCATCACGACGATCATGGGCGCGGACGAGGCGCACGACCTGGACCACCGCATCACGATCACGACGGCGGCCGCCCCGCCCAGCCCCACGATGTTGGGGAGGATGGCCGAGCGCGGCTTCGAGATCGTCCACGTCTACGGCCTGACGGAGACGTACGGCCCGTACACCGTGTGCGAGTGGCAGACGGAGTGGTCGGAGCTGGACGGCCCCACCCGTGCGGCGAAGCTCGCCCGGCAGGGCGTGGGCATGCTGACGGCGGAGCGCGCCCGCGTCGTCCGCACGGACACGGACGGCGACGAGCTCGTCGACGTGCCGGCGGACGCGACGACGATGGGCGAGGTCGTCATGCGCGGCAACAACGTCATGATGGGCTACTACGCGGATGAGGCCGCGACCGCGAAGGCGTTCGCCGGCGGCTGGTTCCACTCCGGCGACCTGGGCGTCCTGCACCCGGACGGGTACATCGAGCTGCGGGACCGTGCGAAGGACGTCGTGGTGTCCGGCGGCGAGAACATCTCGACCATCGAGGTCGAGCAGGCGATCGCCGCGCACCCGGATGTGGCCGATGCGGCCGTCGTGGGCATCCCCGACGACCGCTGGGGCGAGCGTCCCAAGGCCTTCGTCGTACTGCGCGACGGCGCGGACATGACGGACGAGGACCTCATCGAGTTCTTGCGCGACCGGCTGGCCCGCTACAAGACCCCGCGGCACATCGAGTTCCTGGACGTCCTGCCCAAGACCTCGACCGGCAAGATCCAGAAGCACGCCCTGCGCGAGAAGGAGTGGGCCGGCCGCGGCTCCCGCATCCAGGGCTGAGGCCCGCGCGTAGGCTGGGCCCATGCGTGAGGAGACTCTGGACCTGCCCGGCCTGCGCGTGCGCGAGGTGACCCTCGACGTCCCGCTGGACCGTACCGACCCGGCCCGCGGGACGATCGAGGTGTTCGCCCGGATCGTCGCCGCCCACGACGGCGGCGATCGCCCGTACGCGGTCTATCTGCAGGGCGGGCCGGGCGTCGAGGCGCCCCGCCCGTCGCTGGAGCCCGCCTCCCCGTCGTGGCTCCCGCGGGTGCTGGCCGACTACCGCCTCATCCTCCTGGACCAGCGCGGGACGGGCCGCTCCACTCCCCTGGGCCTGGATACGCCGGCCCCCGGTCTGCGGGACGACTCCGTGCCCGAGGCCGGACGGACCCTGCGCACCGCGTCACCCGCCGCGGCCGCGGAGTACCTCACCCACTTCCGCGCGGACGCGATCGTCCTGGACGCCCTGGACGTGCTGGGGCACCTGGGAGCGGACACCGTCACCCCGATCGGGCAGTCCTTCGGCGGCTTCACGACCGTCCACTGGCTGTCCGCGCACCCGGAGTCCCTGGCCGGTGCCATCATGACCGGCGGCCTGCCGGCCGTCGACCGGTCACCGCAGCAGATCTACGCGGCGACGTGGGACATCCTGCGCCGGAAGTCGCTCGCGTTCTACGACCGGTTCCCCGGCAACCGGCACCGGATGGAGGAGCTGGCGGACCTGGCCGGTGCCGGGGAGATCCTCCTGCCCTCCGGTCAGTCCGTGTCACCCGCCCGCCTGCGGACCCTGGGTCACCGGCTGGGTGCGACGGGCGGGGCGGAGCAGCTGCACTGGCTGCTGCAGCTGGACCACCGCGGGCCCGCGTTCCGCCACGACCTCGCGGCGATGCTGCCCTTCGGCGGGAGGAACCCGCTCTACGCCGTGCTGCACGAGTCGTCGATGGCCAACGGGCATCCCACGGACTGGGCGGCGGAGACGACGATGCCGGACGACGTCCGTGCGGATCCCACCCTGCTGGGCGGTGAGCACCTGCACCCGGGACTCTTCGACGAGGACGCGGAGCTGGCGCCGTGGCGGGAGATCGCCCACCGGGTGGCGCAGCACCCGTGGCCCGCGCTCTACGACCCGGAGGCGCTGCAGCGGGTGCGCGTGCCCGCGGCGGCGATCGTCTACTTCGACGACGCGTACGTCCCCACGGCGCACTCGCTGGAGACCGCCGCGCTCATGCCCACCCTCACCCCGTGGGTGACGAACGAGTGGGAGCACAACGGGATCCGCGCCTCCGGCACGGAGGTCATCGACCGGCTCATCGGTCTGGTCCGGGGACAGCGCCTGGCCTGACGGGGCGCGGGGGCCCGTCCGTATTCAGCGGGCCCGGGCCAGGATGGATGAGGCGCACCGGCATGGATACCGCGGGCGCCGGTCTCAGTCCGCGTGCAGCAGACCCTCGAGGTGCGCGGCTGCGGCCGCGAGTGCGACGGGTTCGCCGTCGAGGACGAGCGCGGGGAGGTCCGCGTCCCGCGGGCGCGAGGGCGCCGGGACGATCCGCGCGTCGCGCATGAGGCGGTCGAGGTCGCGCACCTGACCGCCGCCTTCCACCGCGGTGCCCTCGAGGTGCGAGGGGACGCTGCGGACGGGGTTCTGCAGGGCGGAGCCGCCGGCCGCTCCAGCGTCCTCACCGTCCCGCAGGGGACGGATGGTGAGGGATTCCGCATCGGCGACCGCGGCCTCGGGACCGGCCGTCGCCTCGTCCACGACGAGCAGACCGATCCGCACCCCGGCCAGCGTCGCGAAGACGCGCACGTGGTCCGGGACATCGGCGGCGACGACGAGCCGGGAGGCGCCGTCCGCGCCCAGGACGCGCAGCACGCCGCCCAGCTTCGCGGCGCGGTCCAGCACCTCTGCGCGGGAGAAGACGTGGGGGACGGACAGGGCCGCGACGAGGCGCGGGTCCTCGACGGGCCGGCCGTCCAGCAGGGGGGTCTGCGGTGCGGGGCCCCGCAGCAGCGGCTCATCCGCATTACCCAGGGCGATGGGGCGGTCGAGCAGGTCGAAGGTGGGGTCGACGAGTCGCGGTGTCGACGCCGCCTGCGGGGAGGTCTCCGTCATCGTCAGTCGACGCTCGCCATCACTTCGACGACGCGGTCGATGAACGCGTCGACCTGGTCCTCGCTGTAGGCAGCGGAGCCCTTGCGGGTGCGGAAGAGGACCCGGCGGACCTCATCGACGCTCATGGCGCGGCCCTGGGTGAAGTACCCGTGGATCCGGTCGCACAGCGCGTCGACCTCCGCCGTGTCGTAGCCCAGCTCGCCCTTCTCCACGCGGTTGAAGCGCTCACCGGCGGGACGCTCCAGGCGACCGCGCAGCGCGCTGGCCGCGCGCGTGAGCTCCTCCATCCACGCCTCCCGACCGGACGCGGCGACCATGCGGTCGCGGGCCTGCTTCGCGAACGCGTCCTCGAGCCGGTCGAGCGCCGCGTCGACGACGCCTACGTGGTAGCCCTTGCGCACGAGGTCGAAGCCCACGGTGCGGACGGCGCGCGCATCGAGGTCGCCGGGCTGCGGGGCCTCGCGATTGAACGATTCGCGGGCACGGCGGAAGAAGCTGTCGACCTGAGCCGGGTCGTAGCCCGACTTCCAGCCCGTCATCCGCGGGAAGTTCGTGTCCATCCCTGTTACCTCCAGTCGTCAGTCGGTGCCAGCTCCGGCGGGGGCCGCCGCGGCGGCCTCCTCCTCGTCCAGCTGCGACGTGGCCAGCTGACCGCACGCGCCGTCGATGTCCTTGCCGCGGGTGTCGCGGATGGTCGTGGGCACGCCCGCGTCGCGCAGAACCCGGACGAACTCCGCGGCGATCGCGGGTTCCGAGGCGGTCCAGACGGAACCGGGCGTGGGGTTGAGCGGGATGGGGTTGACGTGCACCCAGCCGCGCCCGCGCGCATTCAGCTTCTTCGCCAGCAGCGCGGCCCTCCACGCGTGGTCGTTCATGTCTTTGATGAGCGCGTACTCGATGCTCACGCGGCGACCCGTCGTCTGGTAGTACGCGTAGGCGGCGTCGATCGCCTGGTCCGCGTTCCAGCGGGTGTTGACCGGGATCATCTCGTTGCGCAGGCCGTCGTCCGGTGCGTGGAGCGACAGCGCGAAGGTGACGGGGATGTCCTCGCGGGCCAGCTTCTCGATGCCCGGCACCAGGCCCACGGTCGAGACGGTGATGCGGCGGGCGGACATGCCCAGGCCCTCCGGGGCCGGGTCCACGAAGCGGCGCACGGCATTCATGACCCGCTTGTAGTTAGCCAGCGGCTCGCCCATTCCCATGAAGACGATGTTCGTGACGCGCTCGGCGGCGCCGGCCGCGGGGGCTCCCGCGTCCTGGGCCTCCGACTCGTCGCCCACACCGGCGGCCTCCTCGCCCAGGAGGTTGCGGTCCTCGTCCGAGGTGTCCGCCAGCTCTCCGGCGGCGATGGCCTGGTTGGCGCGGATGACCTGCTCGACGATCTCGCCGGTCGACATGTTGCGGGTGAGGCCCTGCTGACCGGTCGCGCAGAACGGGCAGTTCATGCCGCAGCCGCACTGGCTGGAGACGCACAGCGTGATCCGGTTGCGGTAGCGCATGAGGACGGACTCGACGAGCGAGCCGTCGAACAGGCGCCACAGGAACTTGATCGTGTCGCCGTTGCCCGTGCGCAGCCGGTGGACCTCCGTCAGCAGCGGCGGGAAGAACCTCTCCCCCAAGGCCTCACGACTGTCCTTGGGCAGGTCCGTCATCTGCTGGACGTCCGTCGTGTGGTGGACGAAGTAGTGCGTCGAGAGCTGCTTGGCGCGGAAGCCGGGCAGGCCCATCTCCTGGACCGCGGCGATCCGCTCCTCCATCGACAGGTCCGCCAGGTGCGGCGGCGGCTGCGAGACGCGCGGGCCCCGGAAGTCCAGGAGCGGTCGTCCGCCGCGGGTGGGAGTGCGGGACGTCGACCCGTCCTCGTGCTCGACGACGGGACGGACCTGCTTGCGCGCGGAGGTCCGTCGGGGTGCGGAGGAGCTGGTCGTCTCAGACATATGCCGCGATTATCTCACGAGTGCGGGATTCCCACAGGTCACCCCGCTCACAGTGTCGTCAGACGGGACCGTGATCGACGAAACCGGGCAGGACGCTGAAGAGGATGAGGACCACCGGAGCGGTGGGCAGGATCGAGTCGAGCCGGTCCATGATGCCGCCGTGGCCAGGCAGCAGGGAGCCCATGTCCTTGAGGTCCAGATCGCGCTTGATCATGGACTCGGAGAAGTCGCCCAGTGTCGCGAAGGCGGGGACGAGGACGCCCAGCACCGCACCGGTCCAGATGGGCGCGTCGAACGCCCAGTGGGCCATGCCCACGCCCACCGCGGTCGACATGAGGGCGGAGCCGGCGTATCCCTCCCACGACTTCTTGGGCGAGATGCTGGGGGCGATCGGATGCTTGCCGAAGAGGACGCCGGCGATGTAGCCGCCGATGTCGCTGCCGACGACGAGCGCCAGGAAGCAGATGACGAGCAGATTGCCCTTGTCCAGTGTCAGCAGGTAGACGATGAGGCTGGCGCTCAGGCCCACGTATGTGAGCGCGAAGAGGCTGAGGCAGACATCGCGCACCGCGTTGCCGGTGCGGCGCTCCAGCAGCGTGAAGAGGAGGACTGCGCCCGCCCCGGCGGTGAATGCGACCCACAGCGCCTCGCGGCCGCCCAGGTACGCGGCGACGAGCATGCACGCGCTGGCGGCGATGACGGGGGTGCGCGAGACGTGGGCACCGGACCGCGACAGCGCGTTCGCCAGCTCCCACATCGCGAGGCTCACGCCCACGAGTGCGATGAGCACGAACGACGGCGGGTAGAACAGCAGGGACGCGAGGACGGAGCCGCCCATGACGACGCCCACGGCGATCGCGGCCGGCAGATTGCGGCCCGCCTTGCCGTAGTCCTTGGGCGTCTCCCCCTCGTCCGTCTGCGGGGGCTCCTCCGTGCGCGGCGGAGGCGTGACGAAGCCGTGGCCGATCGGGATCCCCGCGGTCTCCGGCGGCAGCACGGGCCGCGGCGGTGCGCCGGCCGGGACGGCGACCGGTGCGGCCGCCTGCTGTACGGGAGCCTGCGCGACCTCGGCTTCAGGGGCCGCAGCGGTCTCCTCGACCGGCTCAGCCGCCGTGACGGGCTCCGCGACAGCGGGTGCCTCAGCGGCCTCGGCGGTGCCCGGGACCGAGGAGCCCGGTTCCGACCCCGCAGTCGTCTCCGCGGCCTCGGCGGGGGTGGTCTGCTGCCGCTCCGCCCGGGCGCGGGCCAGGAGCTCGTCCGGGGTCAGCGAACCCTCGCCGCGGGCCTCCGCCTCCTGGGCGAGACGGCGGAGCTCCCGGCGCGTCGGCAGGGGTGCGTCGCCGGGGGCACCGGCGGTGACGGGTCCGGACACGTGCGCTCAGACCTCGAGCAGTTCCGCTTCCTTGGCGGCGAGGAGGCGGTCGATCTCGTCCGTCTTCGCCTTGGTGACCTCGTCGAGCTCCTTGATGCCGCGGTCGGCCTCGTCCTCGCCCACGTCGCCGTCCTTCGACATGCGCTCGAGCGACTCCTTCGCCTTGCGACGGATGTTGCGGATGGAGACCTTGCCGTCCTCCGCGTTCGTCTTGACGAGCTTGACGTACTCCTTCCGGCGCTCCTCCGTGAGCTGCGGCAGCACGATGCGGATGATGTTGCCGTCATTGGCCGGGTTCGCACCCAGGTCGGAGTTGCGCAGGGCCGCCTCGATGTCGCCCAGCGATCCCCGGTCGTAGGGGGTGATGAGGATGGTGCGCGCCTCCGGCACCTGGAACGACGCCAGCTGCTGCAGCGGTGTGGGCGCGCCGTAGTAGTCGACCGTCAGGTTCGAGAACAGGGCGGGGTTCGCGCGGCCGGTGCGGACGGTTCCGAACTGCTCCTGCGTCACCTCGATCGCCTTGTCCATCTTCTGGCGCGCCTCCGTGAGCGTCTCCTGGATCACGATGTCCTCTTTTCGTCGTTCGCGGTCGGATCCCCGCCTGCCGGACCCGGGGGTCGTGCCCGGCGGGAGCCGGCTGGTGGTCTCGTGCTGATTCTACGTGTCCGGCGGGTGCCAGGAGGTCAGGCGGTGACGAGCGTGCCGATCGGCTCGCCCGCGATCGCGCGGTGGAGGCTGCCCTCGTCCTCCATGCCGAAGACGCGCATGGGCAGTGCGTTGTCCATGCAGAGGGAGAAGGCCGTCGCGTCGACGACCTTGAGTCCGCGCACCAGCGCGTCCTGGTAGGTGAGGGAGTCGAGCTTCCGTGCCTGCGGGTTGGTGCGGGGGTCGTCGTCGTAGACGCCGTCGACGCCGTTCTTCGCGATGAGGACCTCGTCCGCGTCGATCTCCAGTGCGCGCTGGGCGGCGACCGTGTCCGTGGAGAAGAACGGCATGCCGGCGCCGGCGCCGAAGATGACGATCCGGTCCTTCTCCATGTGGCGGATGGCGCGACGGGGGATGTAGGACTCCGCGACCTGGGACATGGGGATGGCGGTCTGCACGCGCGTGTCGACGCCCGCCTGCTCGAGGAAGTCCTGCAGCGCCAGGCAGTTCATGACGGTGCCCAGCATGCCCATGTAGTCCGCGCGCGTGCGGTCCATGCCGCGCTGGGACAGCTCTGCGCCGCGGAAGAAGTTGCCGCCGCCCACGACGATGCTCACCTCGACGGCGGGCACGGCCTGCGCGATCTGCTTCGCGACATGGGAGACGACGTCCGGGTTGACGCCCACTGAGCCTCCGCCGAAGACCTCGCCGGACAGCTTGAGCATGACCCGACGCCTGCCGGAGCGCTGCTTCGGAACGGACTGTCGGGCGGAGGTGTGGACCGGCGTGTCACTCATCGTCATGACTCCTGCGTGAAGGGGGCGCGTCAGACCGCCGGGAGCGGGTGGACTCCCGTGGGCCGCGCATGAGTCTACCGGGCGAATGTGCGACCGGACGCCAGCAGGGCGGCACCCCAAGGGGTGCCGCCCTGCGAGGACGTGTCCGACCGCCTGCGCGGCGGTGGCTCAGAGCTCGATCAGGAGCCCACGCGGAACCGGACGAAGCCGGTCGCGGTGACGCCCGCCTCCTCGAGGATCGAGGCCACGGACTTCTTGGGCTCCTTGGCGAAGCCCTGGTCCAGCAGGACGTTCTCCTTGAAGAACCCGTTGACGCGGCCCTCGATGATCTTCGGCAGCGCCTGCTCCGGCTTGCCCTCGTTGCGTGCGGTCTCCTCCGCGATCGCGCGCTCCTTCTCCACGAGCTCCGCGGGGACGTCCTCGCGGGAGAAGTAGGTGGGGCTCAGCGCAGCGATGTGGACTGCGACGTCGTGCGCCGCCTCCGCATTGTCGCCCTCGTAGCCCAGCAGAACGCCCACCTGCGGGGGCAGGTCCTTGTTCGTGCGGTGCAGGTAGGACTCGACCTTGGCGGCCTCGATGCGTGCGACGCGCTTGAGCTCGACCTTCTCGCCCAGCGATGCGCCGCCCTCCGTGATGAGCTGCGAGACAGGCTTGCCGTCGACGTCCACGGTGAGGAAGGACTCCGCGTCCGTCGCGTTGTGCTCGACGGCGAGGGCCAGGATCCGGTCGGCCAGCTCGATGAACTTGTCCGACTTGGCGACGAAGTCCGTCTCCGAGTTGAACTCGATCATCGTGCCGACGCCGCCCTCGACGTGGGTCGCGACGAGACCGTCGGAGGTCGAGCGACCCTCGCGCTTCGTGGCGCCCTTGAGGCCCTTGACACGGAGCAGCTCGATCGCCTTCGCCTGGTCGCCGTCGGCCTCGTCGAGAGCCTTCTTGACGTCCATCATGCCGGCGCCGGTCTTCTCGCGGAGCTCCTTGATGTCAGCTGCGGTGTAGTTGGCCATACGCACTCCTTCTTGTGGGAGATGTGTGCCTGCGGCCGGCCGGTGGGCCGGCCGCAGGCGTGGTCGATCAGGCCTCGGACGACGTGGAGTCGGCCTCGGCGGCTTCGGTGGCGGCGGGGGCCTCGGCAGCGGGTGCCTCTGCGGCCTCGGCGGCGGGGGCCTCAGCGGCCTCGGCGGCGGGCGCCTCGGACTGGCCCTCGAGGAGCTCGCGCTCCCACTCCGGCAGCGGCTCGACGGCGGAGACGTTCTTCTCGCCGCCCTCGTCGACGCCGTGGCGGGTCATGAGGCCCTCGGCGACCGCGTCCGCGATCACGCGGGTCAGCAGGTTGACGGAGCGGATCGAGTCGTCGTTGCCCGGGACCGGGTGCGTGACCTCGTCCGGGTCGCAGTTGGTGTCGAGGATCGCGATGACCGGGATGCCCAGCTTGCGCGCCTCGTCGACCGCGAGGTGCTCCTTCTTCGTGTCGACGATCCACACGGCGGACGGCGTCCGCTGCATGTCGCGGATGCCGCCCAGGGTGCGGTCCAGCTTCTCCTTCTCACGGCGGAGGATGAGGAGCTCCTTCTTCGTGTACATCGACGATGCGACGTCCTCGAAGTCGATCTCCTCGAGCTCCTTCAGACGCGCGAGGCGGCCGGAGATCGTCTGGAAGTTGGTGAGCATGCCGCCCAGCCAGCGCTGGTTGACGTAGGGCTGGCCCACGCGGGTCGCCTGGTCGGCGATCGCTTCCTGGGCCTGCTTCTTCGTGCCGACGAACAGGATGGTGCCGCCGTGCGCGACGGTCTCCTTCACGAAGTCGTACGCGGTGTCGATGTAGCCCAGCGTCTGCTGGAGATCGATGATATAGATGCCGTTGCGCTCCGTGAAGATGAAGCGCTTCATCTTGGGGTTCCAACGACGGGTCTGGTGTCCGAAGTGGACGCCGCTGTCGAGCAGCTGGCGCATGGTGACGACGGCCATGCCGACGACTCCTTCCACGTGCGCCCCGCATCCGCGGGCCTGCGCACGTCTGTCAGGCTGGGGACGGCCCCTGTGCGCGCACGCCCGTCCGCGCGAGGCGGTCAGCAGGTGCGAGCGGGAGGGATCCGTTTCAGCGTTTCCGGTTTCTGCCTGGCATCCGCATCCCCCACCGGCGAGCACGTGCTCGCACCGTCGGCCGGGAATGGTTGATCGGATGCGCGAAGTCAGCGTGCGCCCGGTGCGGACTGGGCCCGACGGTCCGGACACACTGCTGCTGGGAGCATCCTACTGCCCCGCGCCACCGCGATCCAATCGATGCCCGGCCGGGCTGCGCACACCTGCGCGTCGACATCGGGCTCGTCGTGCGCACGCGCAGCTGGGGAGAATCGCGGAGTCCTCCACAGGCCGAGCCCCATGACCATCCTCCCCCGCGTTCTCCGCTTGCCTGGTCCCATGGACGCACAGATGGGGATGACAGGGCGGATGCGACGGCGGCTGGCGGTGCTCGTGGCGGTGGTCCTCGTGTGGACCGGCGGGTCCGTCGCGCATGCGTCCGCCGCACACGCCTCCGTCGCCGCTGCGGACCACCCGACGCACTGGGTGTCGCCGGTGCCCCTGCCCACGGTCGTGCGCGCCTTCGACCCACCGGAGCAGGACTGGCACGCAGGACATCGCGGCGTCGACCTGTCCGCGCTGCCCGGGGAGCCGTTGCGCGCGCCGGCGCACGCGACCGTGCGCTTCGCGGGGACGGTGGCGAGCAAGCCGGTCGTGAGCCTGGAGATCGACGGCTGGGTCATGAGCATGGAGAACGTCGACGCCGCGGTGGCGAAGGGGGACGAGGTCTTCGCGGGCCACACGGTGGGGCACGTCGCCACCCCCGCGCACTGCGCGGAGGGCTGCGTCCACGTGGGGGTGCGTCCCGTGACCCAGGAGACCGACTACCGCGATCCGCTGCCGTTCTTCAGTCGCGGTGATGTCATCCTCCTGCCGCAGTCGCAGGCTCCGGATGAGATGCCGCCGATGCCGGAGGACGACGGGCGCAGCGGTGCCGGAGCGTGGGGCGGGCACAGCAACGGCCGCATCCCCGCCGTCGCTCTCTGCCCCCTGCAGTCCGCGCCCGGTCAGCTGCTGCGATGCGATGCCTCCCGTGCTTTCGAGGAGCTGAACGCGGCGTTCCGGCAGCGGTTCGGCCATGCGATCTCTGTGACGGATGCGTACCGCGACTACGAGACGCAGGTGATTCTCAAGCGGCGGAAGGGACGGATGGCGGCGACGCCCGGGACGTCGACGCACGGGTGGGGCCTGGCCGTCGACCTGGGCAGCGGGATCAACCGGTTCGGCACGCCAGCGCACACGTGGATGCGGGAGAACGCCCCGCGCTTCGGCTGGGTGCACCCGGCCTGGGCCCGGCAGTCGGGGTCGCTGCCGGAGGCCTGGCACTGGGAGTACGCGGGCGGGTGACGAGCCGCTTCGTGATGCGGGCGAGCGCGACGGGCGAACACACAGCACGGGGGCGAGCGCGGGACGCGACCGGTCCGACGTCGGTTCTCAGGCCCGCGGGTGCGCCTGCTGGTAGACCGCAGCCAGCCGTCCCCGGGACACGTGGGTGTAGATCTGCGTCGAGCTGAGGGCGGCGTGTCCCAGGTACTCCTGCACCTGTCGGATGTCCGCCCCGTTCTCCACCATGTGCGTCGCGGCCGAGTGCCGGAACCCGTGCGGGGAGAGCTCCGGAGCTCCAGGCACCGCGCGAGTCGCGGCCTGCACGATGCGGCGCACCTGTCGCACGTCCAGGCGTCCTCCGCGCACCCCCAGCAGCAGGGCGGGGCCGGAGGACTGGGTCGCGAGGAGGGGTCGCCCCTCCCCCAGCCACGCAGCCAGAGCCCGTCCCGCGGGAGCACCGAACGGGACCCGGCGCATCCTCCCGCCCTTGCCCACGACGGTCACGAGGCAGGAATCACGGTCGACGTCGTCGACGTCGAGGCTCACGAGCTCGGCCACGCGCAGCCCTGTCGCATAGAGCAGTTCCAGGACGGTGGCGTCGCGCAGCGCCACGGCCGTCGGTTCTCCCGTCTCTCCCCGCGCGCTGTCCGGGGCCGCTTCCTCCGCACCGTCGGCCTCTGCGGCTCCGCTCGTCGTCTGGGTTCGACCCCGCGTCGCCTCGTGGGCATCCGTCAGCACCGTCTCCGCGTGATCCTGCTGGAGGACGGCCGGCAGGCGCGAGGGCTTCTTGGGCGAGCGCAGCCGGGTCGAGGGGTCCGATGCGATCCGTCCGGTCCGCGCGCAATGGGCGAAGAACCGGCGCACCGCCGCGATCCGACGGGCGATCGTCGTGGGGGCCGCACCGTCACGCGACATCCCCAGCACCCAGGAGCGCAGGTTGCCCGCCTCGATGTCCGTGAGCGGCAGGCCCCGGCCGTCCGGTCCCTCGAGGGGAGCGAGCAGACCGCAGACATCGGTGAGGTAGGCCCGGCGTGTGTGTGCAGACGCGCCGCGCTCCAGGTGCAGGTGCTCGTCGAACTCCTGGACCGCGTCGATGTAGGCGGGATCGTGCAGGTGCCGCGCGATCAAGTCGCCCGTGGGGGAAGCAGGCATGGTTCCAGGGTACGCTCAGCCGCTCGCGCTGTCCTTCGTCCAGCCGTGGGGCGTCCGCCGGGCGTGTCCTGCCAGTTCGAGCATGCCCAGCGCGGACATCGCGGCGGGGATGCTGAGGCCGGCCCGCGCGGCCAGGGTGGGCACGTCGACTCCGCGGCGCACGGGCAGCGCGGAGTACATCTGGAGCTGCTCCGGGTTCATCGCGTCCGTGATGCGCAGCGTCGCCTGCTCCTCACGCGCCTCCTCCGGCAGGTCTGTGAGCGGACCGGCGAGCGCCAGCACATCGTGCGCGTCTGTCACGAGCACGGCCGCCGCCTCGTGCACGAGCCTGTGGCAGCCGGCGGCATGGTCGCTCAGGACGGAACCAGGCACCGCACCCACGGGTCTCAGCAGCTCGGCCGCGCGGTTCGCAGTGTGCAGTGCCCCGGATCTGTGCCCCGCCGCCGTCACGATCGTCGTCGAGGAGGCGGCCGCGATGAGCCGGTTGCGCAGCAGGAAGCGGTGCCGCATCGCCGACTGTCCCGGTGCGCACTCCGAGACGAGTGCGCCCTCCTGGGCGATCTCCGTCAGCAGCGCGTCGTTGCCTCGCGGGTAGTGGACATCGACGCCGCAGGCCAGGAAGGCGATCGTCGTGCCACCGGCGGACAGAGCGGTGCGGTGCGCCGCCGCGTCGACGCCGTACGCCCCGCCGGAGACGATCGTGAGGCCCGCGGCGACCAGGTCCCAGGCCAGGGTCTTCGTGACCGCGAGTCCGTATGGTTCCGCCGCGCGCGACCCCACGATCGCCGCGGACCTCTTCAGTGCGCGGTCCAGTCGGACCGGCCCCCGCACCCACAGGGCGACGGGCGCCTGGACGCCCAGGTCGTCCATCCCTCCGGGCCACTCCTCGTCCCCGGGCAGGACGATCCGGGCCTGCATCCGCTCCATGATCCTGAGGTCGCGGGCGCCGTCCAGCGACTCGAGGCGCAGCTGCCACCGCCGGAACGCGTCGCCCACCCGCGTCGCGTGCGCGGTCGTGTCCTCCCCCGCATCGTCCTCGCCCAGTTCCTCCGTGATCGCCCGCGTGGCGCTGCGCCGGTCGCCGTCCTGCCCGCTGATGGCGAGGTCCCGGGCCTCCCGGTGCCCCACCGCGCGGGTGAGGGCGGCCAGCAGGATGTCGCCGGGTTCGGCCAGTCGCACCAGATCGGCGGCGGCCTCCCGGTCCGTGCGGTCATGCGTCTCACTCATCGCTCAGCCCTCCTGTGTCCGCATGAGCAGGGCCGCGCCCAGTTCGTCCGCGCCGGGCCGCTCCGTCCCCTGCAGGTCCGCGATCGTCGTCGCGACGCGCAACACGCGGTCGTATCCGCGCATCGTGAGGGTGCCGATCTCCAGGCTTCGATCCAGGAGTCGGGTCTCACGTGCCGCGAACCGGAAGTGGCGCCTCAGCCAACCGCCCGGTGTCTGCCCGTTCGTCTCCCACGTGCAGGCCGCGTATCGCTCCGCCTGGACCCGTCGGGCCTCGACGACGCGGGCGCGCACCTGGGCGGACGACTCCCGCTCCGCCCCCGCGTGCACGTCCGCCGGGGTGACCGGCAGCATGTCGAGGCGCAGATCGATCCGGTCGAGCAGGGGCCCGGACAGCCGACCGCGGTACCGCCGGCGGTCGTGCGGGGTGCACGTGCAGCCGGCGCGTCCGGTCCCGCCGGCCCCGCACGGGCACGGGTTCGCCGCCATGACGAGCTGGAACCGGCTGGGCAGGTCGACGGATCCCCAGCTGCGGGACACCCGGCACCAGCCGGACTCCAGCGGTTCGCGCAGTGCTTCCAGCACGTCCCGCGAGAACTCCGGCGCCTCGTCCATGAAGAGGACACCGTGGTGCGCGCGGGACAGCACGCCCACGCTGTTGGGGCGCGAGCTGCCCAGCATCGCCGCGGTCGTCGTCCGGTGGTGCGGCGTCTCGTACGGCGGCAGCGGCGGCACGTCCTGGGCGGAGAAGGTGCCCGCCAGCGAGGCGAGTGCCAGCACCTCGACCGCGGCCCGTTCGTCCAACGGGGGCAGGAGGCCCGGCAGGCAACCGGCCAGCAGGGTCTTCCCCGCCCCCGGTGCGCCGGTCATGAGGAGGTGGTGGGCACCGGCCGCGGCGATCTCCAGCGCGAAGCGTGCATCGTCCTGCCCCTGGACGACCGCCAGGTCGTGCACCTGCGGTCGCTGGCCGTGGGTGCCGGTCCGCTCACGGACCACCTCGACCGGCGGCGCCGCCATCGTCGCACCGCAGCGGACCGCACACTCCGCGACGCTGGCGACCGGCAGCACCTGCGCGCCCGGCACCAGCCGCGCCTCCTCGGCACAGCCGGCGGGCACCGCGAAGCGCGTGAAGCCCGCGCGCAGCCCGGACACGATCGTGGGGAGCACTCCCGGCACCGGCACGATGCGTCCGTCCAGTCCCAGCTCCCCGCAGAAGACGACCCCGCGGGTGAGCTCCGGATCGACGACCCGCTCCGCCCCCAGGATCGCCATCGCGATCGCCAGGTCGAAGCCGCTGCCCACCTTCCGCACACTGCCCGGAGCCAGCGACACCGTGTACCGCATCGCCTTGAGGCGGACCCCCAGATTGCTGAGGGCCGCACGGATGCGCTTCCGGGACTCGTTGACGGAAGCGTCCGGCAGACCCACGACCTCGATGCCGGGGATCCCCGGGTTCACGCTCGCCTCGACCGCGACGGCAGTGCCGTCCAGCCCGGACAGCGCGATCGCCTCCGCGCGTCCCAGTTCGACGGGGCGGATCTCCGTCGCCGCGCTCATTCGAGCCCCTCGAGGTGGGTGAGCTCCGGCTCCGCGTCAGCCCACACGAGGCCGATCACGTCGATGCGGAACGACGGAACGAAGTGCGGCTGCTGCGAGAGCCAGGCTCCGGCCGTCCGCCGCATCCGTGCGGCCTTGCGAGTGCCGATCGATTCGAGCGGATGGCCGGCATTCGTCGTCGATCGGGTGCGCACCTCGACGAACACGACGGTGCCCGTGTCCGGTGTGCTCGCGATGATGTCGATCTCGCCGTGCTCGCACCGCCAGTTGCGTTGGAGGATCGTCCATCCCCGCGCTTCCAGATGGTGTGCGGCGAAGTCCTCGCCCCGCCTGCCCAAGGTCTGTCGTCTCATGCACCCAGGACAGGCGATCACGCGACTGGATGTGAGGCCGCCGCCTCACCTGTGGACCCGCCCGGGCTCGTGCACAGGCCGTGGTGCGGATCGCCGTCCGCGCGGGCACCGGCCCTGTGACGCAGACTCGGCCACCCCGGATTCAGCCGCGCGACAGCGCCGCGGCGTCAGCGGCAGCGGCTAGGCCGCGCGCTCAGCAACAGCGCCTCCGCCGCGCTCGCTCAGCGGCGCAGGGAGGTGGGCGGCTCCAGGTCCGACTTCGCGATCTCCTCGATGTTCACGTCCTTGAACGTGAGGACGTGGACGTGCTTGACGAAGCGGGCGGAGCGGAACGTGTCCCACACCCACGCGTCCTTGAGCGTCAGCTCGAAGTAGACGTCCGTCCCCGCCTCGTGCGCCTTGAGGTCGACCGTGTTCGCCAGGTAGAACCGCCGGTCCGTCTCCACGACGTACGTGAAGAGACCCACGACGTCCCGGTACTCCCGGTAGAGCTGGAGCTCCTGATCCGCTTCATAGTTCTCAAGCTCATCTGTGCTCATGGCGTCATCCTAACCATGCGATTCAGAGGGACCAGGACTGCCGGTGATGCTCCGTGATGCCCAGCGAACGGATCGCCTCCCGGTGCGCGGCGGACCCGTAGCCGGCGTTGGTGGCCCACCCGTAGCCGGGCGTCTGCGCGTCCAGCTCCCGCAGGAGCGCATCCCGCTGGACCTTCGCCAACACGCTGGCCGCTGCGATCGTCGCGACACTCGCATCGCCCTTGACGATCGTCGTGACGGGCGGGATGTCCACCTCCGCCGCCTCCCCGAACACGAGGGCCGCGTCGAGGGTCAGCGGTGCGGACAGCCAGTCGTGGACGCCGTCCAGCAGCACCCCCTCGACCGGTCCGTGCCCGGCCAGCTGTGCGAGCGCCCGACGTCCGGCCAGGTTGAGGGCGAGGGTGATGCCCACCGCGTCGATCTCCTGCGGACTCGCGTACGCGACCGCGTGCTGGGGTCGCCACCGCGCGATCTCCTCCGCCAGTCCGGCCCGTCGTGTGAGCGGCACCTGCTTCGAATCGCGCAGTCCCACGGGGATCGCGCCGTCTCCCGAGGCCTCTGTCACCGCTTGCGCATCGATGCGGACCGCGCCCACGCCCACGGGACCGGCCAGAGCGCCCCGGCCCACCTCGTCCATCCCCACGAGCCAACGGAGGCCGGACGACTGAGCCCAGCCGGCCTCAGTGTCGTGGGTGGTGATGTCCCGTGCTGGCACTCAGCCCGCCGGCGTGTCCGGGACGGTGTCGAAGGCCGGCTCCGCGCCGCCCATCCAGCGCAGGCGGTCCATCGGCCAGTTGATGACGAACACCTCGCCCACGATCCCCTCCTCCGGGATGTACGGCCCGCCGGCGGAGTCCATGTTGTAGCGCGAGTCCAGGGAGTTGCTGCGGTTGTCGCCCATGACCCAGTAGTGGTCCTCCGGCACCTCGACGGAGAACGGCACGTCCGAGGGCGCGACGTCCGGGTGCAGGTAGTCGGACTCGTCGACCGGCTCCCCGTTCACCAGGAGGCGTCCCTCGTCGTCGCAGCACTCGATCGTGTCGCCGCCCACGCCGATGACGCGCTTGATGAGCTGGGTGCCCGCGTCCGCCGGCTGCAGGCCCAGGAACACGAGGACGGGGTTGGGCTGGTACTGCTCGCTGATGCCCGGTGCCAGCCAGCCGCCTGGATCGTCGAAGACGACGATATCGCCGCGTTCGATCTCGTTGAAGAACAGCTGGTTCACCATGACCCGGTCGCCCACCGCCAGCGTCTGCTCCATCGAGGCGGACGGGATGTGGAAGCTGCGGATCACGAAAGTCTTGAGCGTCCAGGAGACCAGGAGGGCGATGACGATGATGATCGCGAACTCGCGGACCATGCCCCACAGGGCCTTCTTCTCACCCTGCACGCCGTCTTCTCCGCTCACGATCGCCCAGTCTAGCCGCGCTGACCGTGCTCACGATCCGTCCGCGCCCGGGACGGTGCCGATGAGGCGCTCCTCACGGATCATCCCGCCGCCGGGCCGTCCCAGCAGGTCCCGGGAGTCCGTCGAGTCGTACCGGTTGTCCCCCAGCACCCAGACGCGACCTTCCGGCACCTGGACGGCGAAGTCCACGCCCGAGGCCGGCGCATCCTGATCGTGCAGGTACGGCTCGTCGAGGGGCTCGCCGTTGACCAGCAGCCGGCCGTTGTCATCGCAGCACTGCACCGTGTCGCCGCCGGTGCCGATGACCCGCTTGACGTAGTAGACGTCGCGCGGGCCGATGCCGAACCACGCCCCTGCCTGCTCCAGGGCATCCGGCGGCAGACCGCCCACGAAGGAACCGCGCCCGTCCAGGACGACGACGTCGCCGCGCTCCACCTGCCCCAGCAGGGCGGGTGCGCGGACGGCGAGGATGCGGTCGCCCGGTTCCAGCGTGGGCGCCATCGACGCGCTGGGCACCAGGAACGACTGGACGCCCAGTCCGCGGATCAGTCCCGCCAGCAGCAGCGCCGCGACGATGAGGATCCCGCCCACCCGCAGCCACGGACGCACGCCGTCTGCGAACGCACGAGGGCGCGACCCGGTCGACCGGGTCGCGCCCTCATGGACAGCGTGCGCGTCCTGCACTGCGGGGCAGCGCTGGGATCAGCGGCGCTCGCGGATGCGAGCGGCCTTGCCGCGCAGGTTGCGCAGGTAGTAGAGCTTGGCGCGGCGGACGTCACCGCGGACGTTCACCTCGATCTTCTCGATGATGGGCGAGTGCACCGGGAAGGTGCGCTCGACGCCCACGCCGAAGCTGATCTTGCGGACCGTGAAGGTCTCGCGGATCCCGCTGCCCTGGCGGCGGATGACGACGCCCTTGAACACCTGGATACGAGAGCGGCTGCCCTCGATGACGCGCACGTCGACGGACACGGTGTCACCCGCGCGGAACTCCGGCACGTCGGTCTTCATCGACTTCTGGTCGACGAAATCAAGCTTCTGCATGATGTCTCTCCTGATCATTCGCCCCGGGACGCGTGATCGTGGTTCAGTCCCGCGGATGCACCGCGAGGATGATGGTCTCGTCCGTCCGACCGGACCCGCAGGACGGGCGCGGTCGTGGGCGCCGTCTCCCCCGAGGCAGAGCGGCCGCAACGAACGCAAGCGCCTATTCTGCCAGATCCGGCCCGGCCGCCTCAACTCCGGCGCCGTGCTCAGGATCCACGGTGACCTGGGCGAGGACCTCCCGGTCGTGGGCGTCCAGCGCGTCCTGCGGCAG
>DYUK01000047.1 GCA_020743695.1 Brevibacterium senegalense
TGCTGTCCTCGTCCGTCTCCTCGATCGTGCGGCGCAGTGTCGCCAGCTGGTCGTCCGTGATGCGCGACGCGGCGAGGTAGGCGGTCTGGGCCTCGAGGATGCGGCGGACGGTGAGGATCTCCTCGATCGAGTTCGACGCGTGGATCTCGAGGACGAAGCCGATCGCCTCGCGCAGCTGGTCGCCGGTCAGTTCCGCGACGAACGTGCCGTTGCCGCGCTTGACCTCGAGGACGTTGATGAGCTCGAGGGCCTTGACGGCCTCGCGCAGGGAGTTGCGGGACAGGCCCAGCATCGCGGACAGCTCGTTCTCCGGAGGCAGGCGCTGGCCGGGCACCAGCTCGCCGGAGGAGATGAGGTCCTTGATCCGCGTGAGTGCCGTGTCCGTCAGTGCCATGTGTGCATCTTATGGCCCTGGCTGGTGAGGACGGGCGGACTGTCGTTCGTGGCAGCCTCACCCGGACTCGCGCCTGCGCGCGTCGCAGCTGCCGGCCAACCCGTCCGTCGCGAGTAGGGCTCAGAAGAAGCCGCTCGTGAGCTCCTCGGACTCCTTGGCCAGGCCGTTGTCGCGCTTCCACTCGAGCCACAGGCGGTAGGTGTCCTCGTCCGCCGGGTCCGTCTCCATGAACTCCGCCCACTCCTCGTGGAGGCGCTCGCCGCGCTGGGTGAGCTCGTCCTGCTTCTCCTGAGCCTCGTCCGTCCAGCGGTCGTGCTCCTTGAGCCACTGGACCGCACCGTCGTGGAACGGGGTCTCCTGCGGCTCGACGACGACCTCGTCCGGACTCCAGCCGGGGAGGCTGATGGTCGATTCCTTGTAGTCCGGGTAGGCCGCGACCATCGAGTCGATGAGGTTGTAGACGGTCTCGTCCTCGATCTCGTCATAGGCGGCGACCGCGACGCTGTAATAGATGCCGTGATCGGACTCGCCCTCCGCCTGTGTGGGGGCCCGGTCGAAGCTGCCGACCGAAGCGGCGGGGACGACGGTCTGGAGGCGGTCCTCGGCCTCGGCGTCGTCCGGGTCCAGATCGACCCACTGGACGTCGACCTGGGAGGCGAGCTCGAAGAACGATCCGCCGTAGACGGCGCCGTAGATCATGTCGACCTGGCCCTGCTGGAGGGCGTCCGCCTGCTCGCCGTAGCCGATATTGACGAACTGGACGTCGTCCGGAGTGAGTCCGCCGAAGGCCAGCAGGGCCTGGACCTTCGCGTTGGCGGACGGGTTCGCGGTGTACTTGGGGACCCTCTTGCCTTTGAGGTCGGACATCTCGTCGAGGCCGTCCGCGGTGCGGGTCATGACGCCGTGCGGGGACAGCGGCACCCAGACGACGCGGATGTCCTGCGGCCCCCAGTCCTCGTTCGCGAACTCGTTGACGCCCTCGAAGCCGAAGATGTACTCGTCGCCCAGGCGTCCGACCTGCGCGGCACCCGACCGCAGAGCGGCGAGGCGGCCCACGGACGTGTCCGAGGTGATGATGCGCAGGCGGGCGCCGGTCTCGACGGAGACGCGGTCCGCGACGCCGGCGAGGTCCGCATACGAACCGGTGGACGTGCCGTAGGTCGTGAGGACGAGAGGGTCGGGCAACCCGCCCACCGTCTTCGTCTCCGTCGTGCAGCCGGTGAGGATCAGAGCGCCGGCGAGGGTCCCGGCGACGGCCGCGGCCGCCCGGGTGCGGAAGGGGCGGCGCGGCGCGTGGGAAGCGGCGGACATGCGGCGAGCGGAGCGGGGCACAGGGTCTCCTGTCAGCAACGACGGAACGGCGTGTGAACAGTGACACAGCATAATCGACTATGTGATTGATGATCACTAATGGTCGGGTATTGATGATCGTCGGTGATCGGTCGTGAGCTGCTGGGTGTGGGCCACTGGGCGCTCGTCACCGAGGCGAGGGTTTCGTGCTCGCCGCGAGGGTGCGCGCGCCCGAGTGTGGCGCACGACGCCCTTGCCTCGGTGTTGCGCCGTGGTCAATCGGCGCCGTGGACACTCCGCCACGTTGCCTATGTGGGTCAGCATGGGCATCAAGCAGAGGGGGCGTCACATGGAGGGGGCATCACGAGGTCGGGGTGGTCGTCCTGATCGTGTGCCTGATCTCCTGGAACATCCGCGGCCCGAAGAGGTCGGCCCAGGAGAGTTGATAGACGCGGTATCCCATGTTCCGCAACCGGTAGTCGCGGTCTCGCTCCTTTCGGGCCAGCAGGGAGCCTGCATCGCCGTCCTTGTACTTGACCTCGCCATTGACCTCGACGATCACCTTGGCTTCGCGGTGGAGGAAATCGACGCGCGCGCGGAATGCGTCGTCGGGGCTGCCGAACAAGATCTGCGGAACGAAGCCATCGATCCCGTGCTCGTGGAATCGTACGGCGCAGATCGACTCGGCCGGGGATTCGTGCGCAGGGTCGGCGATCGACAGTGCGCGACGCGCGCGCCGGATTCCGCGACGCGGCGTGGACCCGGCGAGGCGCGCGACGAGCTCTTCTGCCGTGACGATGTTGGTGCTGAGAGCCGTATCGATCATCGGCACGGACATATCGAGTGGGTAGTCGTGGGCGACATCGATGACCGTCCGCGCCGCGGTCGTCAGACATTTGGCATCGCGGTTCGCCACGTCACTGTCCGGCAGCTCCCGGTTGCGGACCAGGAGCTGCCTATACGTGATCGCATGCCCTGGCCGGATCGCTTCCGCGCGGTTCTGCAGGGCCCGAGTGATCGGCAGTCCCCACATCAGCCCGGCCGAGAGATGCGAGAACGCGGAACCCTGGGGCAGTGAATCGCGGTAGGAATCGACGAGGACGCACATCTTCGCGACGTGGCCCAGGAGTCCGGGGCGGTCGACGTCGGCGGCTCGAAGCAGCGAAGCCGGGACAGCGGTCGCACGCAGGCGACCGTGGTCCTCGACCGCGCACTCTCCGGTGATGACGTACACGCCTTTCCTCACGCGAGTGAGGCAGCACTGGAACGCGGCGGCCAGTTGTGTGCGGGTGATGTCCGCGCGGTCGCACGCGGCTCGAGTCAGGAGAGCGGTCATGAGCGGACGGTTTCAACTGAGCGTGTGTGCGACAAGGAGCTGCTGCAGGCTGTGGATGACGAGGCGGCTGCGGCCCGTGGTGTGACCTCGAGTGGGCGCGGCCGCCCATAGGCCTCGCGACGCAGGGGTGTGCGGTTCGCGAGGCGGGTGTGCGCGGGTGGTCCTCGAACCGTTCACCCTCGCCTCGGCGAGAGGAGGGCGACCGGTCACGCGGTCCGTCGGTGGCCGGCCGTACTCCTCACTCCGCGGGGCTCAGACCCGCGGTGGTGATCTCGAAGCTCTCGGCCAGGGCGTCGCCCGCGCGGCGGTGGATCGACTCCGTGATCGCCCGGGCAGAGCCCGCGTCCCGCGCCTCGAGCGCCTCGATCATCGACTCCTGCCCGGCCAGGGTGATGTCCGGCCACCCCGGCACGTCCGAGTACAGCGATCGCGGCACGTACCGGATGCACAGGCCCGCGACCCAGCGCAGCTTGGGGGCATCGGTGGCGTGGTTGATGATCGAGTAGAACTCGCGGTTCTTCTCGTCGAGCCCGTGGACGGTGCGGCGGTGCACGAGGGCCAGCGACTCGTGGTGGATCGCCCGCAGCTCCGCGATCATCGCGTCGTCCACATGCTCGACCGCCCGCGAGG
>DYUK01000048.1 GCA_020743695.1 Brevibacterium senegalense
ATACCGCGTCTATCAGCTCACATGGGCCGACCTGTTCTCTCCGGACACGTTCCGCGCGATCCGCCGACTCGTCCACGCGGCGGACCGGATGCACGGATGAGGCTGCACACCTTCACAACGAACGCGAGGGACGGGCCGCTGGTTCGAGGGACACGGGCGCGAACCCGTCTCCCGAACCAGCGGCCCGTCCCTCGCGAATTCAGCGCGAGCGCACGACGCAGCCTGCTCACTCCCGCGGCGTGGCCCCCGCTCCGGCCCCGCCCTCAGGATCGCCAACCGCGGACGGCCCATCAGCTCCGACTCCGGCCTCGCTCTCAGCCGCGTCGACCACGCCATCCACCTGTCCCATCGCCCGCTGGTAGTCCTCCCAGTCGTCGCTCTTCGGAGTGATCTTCGAGACGCCGATCCCGGTGAAGCCCCACAGCAGCGCGAAGAAGACGCCGGAATAGCAGAGGATGGCCCACGGTGCGTACTCGAGGGTGGGGACACCCAGCGCGGATGCCATGTAGACGCCCGCCAGGGTCCACGGGATGATCGGCTCGACGACCGTCACCGCGTCTTCCATCGTCCGGCCCAGGTTCCGCGCCTCCAGTCGCCTCTTGATGTACTCGGCGCGCAGCAGCCCGCCCAGGATCAGGAACGAGACGGTGGAGGTCCCGGTCGCGCCGATGAGGATGACGCCGCCCACCGTCGTCACGAGGATGAGCTGGCCGTTCGTGCGGACCTTGCTCATGAGGCCGCCCATGACGACGTCCAGCGCGCCGGACACGCTCAGTGCGGCGACGAACCCGAACGCACACACCACGACCAGCACGATCGCCGTCATCGACTCCATTCCCCCGCGCTCCAGCAGGTTGGGAATCGCCTCGACCGCATCACCGGGGTTCATCCGCGCCCCACCCCCGGTGCTGAACATGTCCATCGTGAAGCCGGACATGGAGGCCAGCGCCGTGTCCCGCACGGTGAAACCCTGTCCCAGGATCGCCAGCAGACCCGCGGTCGCGGCAGACACGAGCATGACGGGCACCGTCGGCATCCGCATGACCGACCCGACCACGATGACGGCCACGGGCACCAGCAGGAGCAGCGCGAAGGGCATGTCGAGGCGGAACAGAAGCGTCAGCTGGTCGAGGAAGACATCCATGTCCGCATCCACGCCCGACGAGCTCGAGCTGAAGCTGAACCCGGCGATCGTGTACACGATGACGCAGACCAAGAACCCCGGTCCCGTCGTCCACAGGAGATGGACGATGTGCTTGTAGAGATTCACGCCGGCGGCCACCGCAGACAGATTCGTGCTGTCCGACAGCGGCGAGAGCTTGTCGCCGAAGTACGCGCCGGACACGATGGCGCCTGCAACAGCAGCCAGCGGAGCATCCATGGCCACCGCGACACCCATGAGGGCCGCGCCCACAGTTCCCACGGATCCCCATGACGTTCCGGTGCTCACAGAGAGGATGACGGTCACGAGGAACGCGGTGACGATGATGAACGACGGACTGATGGCCTTGATGCCCAGGTACACCAGCAGGGGGATCGTGCCGCTGGCCACCCAGGTCCCGATGACGATGCCCACGCACAGGACGATGAGAATCGCGGGGAACGCCTTCGAGAACTCCGCGACCCACTGGTCCTGGATCTCCTGCCAGCGGTGACCCAGCGCCATCGCGACGACCGTCGTGTACGCCGCGCAGATCAGCAGCAGCACCTCGACGCGGATGTCCAGCCAGACGACACCACCCACGATCACGACGAACATGACCACCAGCGGGGAGAGGGCCAGCGCCAGGCCCGGCTCCCGCACTGCACGCATCCTCGCGTCGCTCTTCTGGTCGCCAGCCGTCACCCGGGGCGTTTCAGCGGACGTCTTCTTCATCGCTCCTCCTCGACCGGGGTCTGCGCGGGGGAGGTCCCGCCCGTGGCCCCGTCCTCATCGACCTGCAGTCGAATCACCAACGGCAGCGCGTCATCCGAGGATGAGGTCCACAGCGCAGCCGGACGCAGGCGCACGGCCACCTCATCTCCCTCGATGCGCACATCGAGCAGATCCTCGGCGACGTCCCTCTCCGCCCCGAGGAGGTCCCAGCCGCGCACCCGCCTTGCCGCAGTCGAACCCTCGCCGAGGCCGGTGCTCGTCATGCTCACGGCCACGTCCTCGTGGGGAGACCCTGTCACGATGAGGTACCGGGCACCGGGCTTCGAGGTCGCGAAGACCTGCGCCGAGGCCGTGCGGACATCCGCCGCCGGTGCGGTCTCGTAGATGGCCTCGCCGTTGACGTCGAGCCACGCCCCGATCTGCAGCAGTCGCTCCTGCTGCACGGCGGGGATCCGCCCATCCGCCGTCGGGCCGACATTCAGCAGCAGGTTCCCGCCTCCGGCAACGGTCTGGGCCAGCAGGGTGACGAGCTCGTTCGCACTCGCGTAGTCCTCGACGGATTCCGCCCGGTTGAAGCCGTACGATCCGCCGATCCCGCGGCTCTCCTCCCACGGGTGGACCGTGCCGAACCCGTCGAGGTCGTGGTACTCCGTGCTGTAGATGTCGCCGTGCGCGCCGGGCATGCCCACGTGGATGCGGTCATTCACGACAACCTCGTCAGCGTTCGGTGCGTCCGTGTAGAGCCACGAGAGCATGCGCCGCGTGTCCGTGTACTCCTCACTGAAGTCCCACTCCCCGCCGTCCGTGTAGATGACGGCCGGCGCATACGTCTCGTTGAGCTCGACCCACTGCTGGTGGAGGATCTCGCGCGGGTAGGCCTCTTCGCTCATGCCGTACGTCTGAGCATCGGCCTCCGGAATGAAGTACCCGCCGTCGACCCGGTGTGAGCGATGCGTCTCCCACTCGGGGATCGAGTAATACAGCCCCATCCGCAGCCCCTCGTCACGCACCGCGTTCGTGAGCTCTCCCAGGAGGTCGCGCCGAGGCCCGGCCTCCCCCGCATGCCACCCACGCTTGTGCGAGTTCTCCGTGGGCCAGAGGCAGTAACCGTCATGGTGCTTCGACGTGAGGACGACGTAGCGCGCTCCGGCGCGCCGGAAGAGGCTGGCCCACGCCTCCGGGTCGAAGAGCTCCGCGCGGAAGTCGGAGACCAGGTCGCGGTAGTCGCGGTCCGGGAACATCGTCGCGTGGAAGTCCGGGTCGGCGTTGCGGTACGGCCCGTAGACGCTTGCGTAGTACCACTCCGCATACGAGCCGAACTGCTCGTCGTTGAGTGTCCTCCAGGCCGGCACGGAGAAGACGCCCCAGTGCACGAAGATTCCGAACTTGGCATCGCCGTACCACCGGGGAAGTGGCCGCGAGTCCAGCTCCTTCCAGTCCTGCACGCGCACTGCATCGAGAGCCTGCTGGTGGGCGGGCGGGGCCGTGTCGTGGTTCATGCGTCTCCTCTGACTGCCGCACGGGGCGGATGCGGTGGGACTCGGATGCGTACGGCGCGGCACCGCCCCGCAATCATCGAGTCATCGGACGTCTGTAAGGTATATCACGCGATCACCCCCGTCAACGCGCGGCTCCCATCACTCGATCTGCAAAGTCATCCGATGACTTGATCGACCAGTCAAGCCATTCGTATCCGTCGGGATACCCTGTGGCCGTGGCTCCCAGCACCTCCGTGATCGACTACTTCCGCACCGAGATCTCCCTCGGCAGGCTCTCTCCGGGACAGCGCCTGCCCCCGGAGCCGGAACTCTGTGAGAAGCTCGGCGTCTCGCGCGGCGCACTGCGGGAGTCGCTGCGCGAGCTGCAGGGCTACGGACTGCTCGAAGCACGCCACGGATCCGGCACGTACGTCTCGAGCCTCAAACCGGCCGAACTCCTCAAGGGCCTGGCATTCACGGTCGATGTTGTCCCGCTGGAGGGACTGCTCGAACTGCTGGGTGTGCGACGCGCAGTGGAGGCGGAAGCCGCAGCCAGTGCCGCCGCACGAGCATCGGACGAGGACATCGCGCAGCTCGAGGGCCTGATCGAGCAGATGAGCGCGGCGCAGGACATCGACACGCGGCAGCAGCTCGACGAGGAGCTGCATGCCCTCATCTGCGATCTCGCCGGCAACGAATCGGCGTCCACGATTGCGTCAGTCATACGCTCCCGCGCCCGCCACTATGACCTCATCGACCACGACGACGCGCGGATCGAGGTCGACCTCGGCCACGCCGCCATCGTGCGGGCCATCCGATCGCGCAATGCGATGGCCGCCTGGGCTGCGATGCACGCACACGTATCAGCCACCGAGGTCTGGCTGCGGAACATCAACCCCGCACCACGCTGAGCGACCACCACGCCCGGACTCCCACCACGACCACAACACGATTGATACCGCTCCGCCACCAGTAGGGATCCATTGGTGCTCTCAGCTCAAGCAGTCGGCTAGAGTATGTCCCTGTTCACACATCCACACGTCGGATCGTGTGCACACGTCTGACCGTCACAGTCGACAGGAGCCCCGTGCCCCGCGCAGCCCGCCGCCAGAACCACCCCGTCCGCACAGACCTGCACACCCCCGCGGGCCCGCAGGCGCAGGACGCCACTCCCCACAGTGCACGCACCCGCGGCGGGCGCACGCTCCGCGCACGCACGGCAGCCGCCATCGCAGCCACCGTCTCCGGGGCGCTCGTCCTCTCCGGCTGCACCGCCACGAACACCATCGTGGGCGGTCTGCCCGACCCCCTCGTCCTCACCACCTACGGCACATCGACCGGTTCGTACGCGGACCTCGCCGCCGTCGCCGACCGCGTCTCCGTCGACACCGGCGCCCGCGTGCGCATCATCACCTCCGACACCTCGGTGGGGCGCCTCGCCGCCCTGCGATCCGGTGCCGCACAGGTGGGCCGCCTCGGCGACGAGTACATCTTCGGGTTCGAGGGCGTCAACGAGTTCGCCAACCAGGACTGGGGTCCGCAGGACATCCGCGTCGCCTGGGTCCCCCTGTCACCGCACGGCGTCATGACCCGGACGGCGGACGGCCTGCACGAGATGTCCGACCTCCGCGGCAAGCGGATCCCCCACTACACCGCGAACCCGTCGGCGAACGCGAAGGTCCAGGCGCTCCTGGCCTACGGCGGGCTCACCCCCGACGACGTCGAGTGGGTCAACATCGGCTACGGCGAGCAGGCGGACGCGCTCCAGCAGGGACAGGTCGACATGATCTACGGCGCCGTCTACGGCGGCTCGTTCTTCGAACTCGCCTCTCAGGTGGGTGTCCAGTGGGTCGATCTGGACCCGGACGACGCCGAGGCCGAGGACCGCCTCCAGACCGTCGTCCCCGCCGCTTCGGTCGGCAACTTCGACCGGGCGCCCGCCCAGGAGGAGGGCGACTCCGACCACGGCATCTACTACAGCGTCGCGATCGCCGCCTACGACGAGATCGAGGACGAGACCATCTACAACCTCATCGATTCCATGGTCGACACGTACCCCGCCTACAAGGATTCGACCATCAGCCTCCCCCGGTGGGATCCGGAGGAGGTCGTCGTCGAACCGCAGGAGACGCCGTTCCACGACGGCACCGTCCAGTGGCTCAAGGACCACGACCGCTGGACCGACGAGGCGCAGGAGAAGCAGGACGAGCTCACGGAGCGCGGCGAGCGCCTCCACGAGGAGTGGGACCGCTTCATGGAGTCGGAGCCCGAGGACGAGGACACCTACCGCCTCTGGCTCGAGTGGAAGCGCGACAACGGCCTGGCCAAGGAGTCCGAGGAGATCACGAGCGGCTTCTTCTGAGCCTCACGACGGACGGGTAACTGGTCCGACGGACACCCGCGCGCACCTGTCCCCCGAACCAGCAGCCCGTCCGTCGCGGAAGGACTGTCCACCGATCCCGTTCGGATCCACCCGGTCCTCCGTTCGGATCCACCCGGTCACCCGACCTCGGGGGGCAGGACCATGCGAGCCATCGTGACTCCCGAGTCCCCCACGACTCCCTCGTGGACGGTGCGGAACCCGGCGCGCTCGTAGAGCGTCCGATTGCGCGGGTTCGTCGACTCGAGCCACGCACCGTCCGCGCCGTGCTCTGCGATTCCTGCCGCGACCAGCCGCGCCCCGATCCCTCTCCCCCGCAGCCCGCCGGAGACCGCGAGGTCATGGAGATACGGCGTGCGCGGCACAGGTTCGGCACCTCGCGCACTGCGCAGGCCGTGGCCCAGCAGCCCGGCCCTCTCCCCCAGCAGTATCCGCGCGACGCCCGCACCGGTGGGCAGCAGCACCGGCCCGCCTGCACCCGCTACGGGCACTGATCCGGGCACGCCCCACAGCCCGACTCCCACGACAGTCTCACCCTGCAGCGCGACGTGGCCCGTCTGCGCCACCGCATATGCGTCGACGGTGGGGCCGTAGAACATCGCGATCGCATCGAGCCGTTCGTCGACCGCCCACCGCGCGGGAGGGAACAGCCACTCGAGGAGCGGATCGTCGGCGAACGCACGTGCGATGACGGTGCGTGAAGCGGCGGCATGAGCGGGCTCGATCTGCGCGATCCGGATCTCCATGTCCGCACCCTACCCACGACGGACGGGTAACTGGTCCGACGGACACCCGCGCGCACCTGTCCCTCGAACCAGCAGCCCGTCCGTCGCGGAAGGACTGTCCGCCAGTCCCCACCGGACAGGGCCATAAGATGCACTCATGGCACTGACGGACACGGCACTCACGCGGATCAAGGACCTCATCTCCTCCGGCGAGCTGGTGCCCGGCCAGCGCCTGCCCCCGGAGAACGAGCTGTCCGCGATGCTGGGCCTGTCCCGCAATTCCCTGCGCGAGGCCGTCAAGGCCCTCGAGCTCATCAACGTCCTCGAGGTGAAGCGCGGCAACGGCACCTTCGTCGCCCAGCTGACCGGCGAGCAGCTGCGCGAGGCGATCGGCTTCGTCGTGGAGATCCACGCCTCGAACTCGATCGAGGAGATCCTGGCCGTCCGCCGCATCCTCGAGGCCCAGACCGCCTACCTCGCCGCGTCGCGCATCACGGACGACCAGCTGGCGACACTGCGCCGCACGATCGAGGAGACGGACGAGGACAGCA
>DYUK01000049.1 GCA_020743695.1 Brevibacterium senegalense
GCCCAGCGACCGCCCCCCTCACGCGTTCCAGAGGCCGTACGACGAGGCGAGCTCCTGGATCTTCCGAGCGCGAGCCAGACGCGGCAGGTACGAGCCGTCGGTGATCTCCGCACCGTCCGCGGCATCGGCCAGCAGTTCGCGCGCCCAGGCCTGCTCGGTCTCGGACGGAGCGAGTGCCTCGTTGATGGTCGGGGTGAACGCCGGCGACAGCGTCAGCTTGCCCGCCATGCCCATCTTGATCGTCCACGCGCAGTCCTCGCGCAGCTGCTCATCGGTGGCGCTCAGTCCGGACGGCCCGTCGATGGCGCCGGGCAACCCGCCCACCCGCGAGGCGATGACCAGCCGCGACCGCACGTACGCCAGCGCCAGCGGATCATCGGACATGCCGGTGTCCTTGCGGAGGTCGTTCGTGCCCAGCGCCAGCCGGAACGTGCCCGGTGCATTAGCGATCTGCGTCGCGTTCTCCACCCCGATCGCCGTCTCGATGAGCGCCAGCACCGGGACCCCGGCACCGCCCCTCATCGCCGTCCACGTGACCTGCTCGGGCGCTTCCGTGTTGGGCAGCATGAGTCCACGCAGCCCCGGCAGCCCGTTGAGCGCCGCCAGGTCGTCCTCCCAGTACTTCGATTTCACGTCGTTGATCCGCACCCACGCGGTCATCTGCGGCTCGCCGCTGCCCGGGTCGATCTCCGACAGCGCCTTCACCACGTTGTCGCGCGCCTCGTCCTTCGCGTCGTCCGGGACCGCCGCCTCCATGTCGAAGATGACGGAGTCCGCCTCGGACCTCTGCGCCGGCTCGAACAGCTGCGGTTTGACGGCGTTGACGAGCAGCCAGGTGCGGGACAGCTTGGCGGGCAGGGACGCGGCACGGGCATTCCGGATGGGGGGTGTCGACATGAGAACGAGTCTAGGGTGCGGACGCGCGCGTCCGCGCCCTCGGAATCCCGCCAATCCCACGACTCGAGATCCCCAGTCGAATGATGAGACCGCGCCGCTACGATCGCTTCCATGACCACGTTCAAGATCGCAGTGATGCCCGGTGATGGCATCGGCACGGAAGTCGTCCCCGAGGGCCTCAAGGTCCTGTCCCGCGCGATCGAGGTGACCGGCACGGACGCGACCCTCCAGACGGAGCAGTTCGAGGCGTCCGCCCGCCGCTGGCACGAGACCGGCGAGACCCTCACGGACGACGAGCTCGAGCGCCTCCGCGACTTCGACGCGATCTTCTTCGGCGCGTGCGGCGACCCGTCCGTCCCCTCCGGCGTGCTGGAGCGCGGCATCATCCTCAAGCTGCGCTTCGGCCTGGAGCACGGCGTCAACCTGCGCCCGTCCAAGCTGTACCCCGGCATCTCATCGCCCCTGGCGAACCCCGGCGACATCGACTTCCTCGTCGTCCGCGAGGGCACGGAGGGCTCGTACACCGGCCAGGGCGGCACGCTGCGCGAGGGCACTCCGCAGGAGATGGCCACGGAGGTGTCCGTCAACACCCGCTACGGCGTCGAGCGCACCGTCCGCTACGCCTTCGAGCGTGCGCAGGCCCGCGACAAGAAGCTCGCCTACCTGCACAAGACGAACGTCATGGTCCACGCCGGCCACCTGTGGCGCCGCACGGTCGAGTCCGTCGCCCAGGAGTTCCCCGAGGTCGAGGTCACCTACCAGCACACGGACGCCGCCATGATCTACATGGTCGCGAAGCCGGCCGACTACGACGTCATCGTGACGGACAACCTCTTCGGAGACCTCGTCACGGACCTGGCCGCAGTCGTGACCGGCGGCATCGGGCTGGCCGCCAGCGGCAACATCAACGTCGAGGGCACGGCTCCCAGCCTCTTCGAGCCCATCCACGGCTCGGCTCCGGACATCGCCGGTCAGGGCAAGGCTGATCCCACCGCCAGCATCCTCTCCGGCGCCCTCATGGCCGAGCACCTGGGCCTCACCCAGGTCGCCCAGGCCATCCAGACCGCCGTCGAGGCCGACCTCGCCTCCCGTGGCGACGCCCCCCGCACCACCGCCGAGGTCGGGGACGCCATCGCGTCCCGCCTCGCCTGACCGGCCCGCACCGCCGGGCACACCCCGGCCCGGACCGCACGCAGTCCTGACCGTCCGCTCGGCACAGCCGGGTCCACCGGTCGGTGACCGCTCACAGCGGCACCCGGCCGCGGCCTCGGGAAGACCGCTCCCGAAGCCGCGGCCGGCGCAGTCTCCCGACCCCCTCCCAGCTCTCCGCGCACAGGCGGAACCGGGTGGGGTCAGTCGGCGACCCTGCGTTAGAGTGACCGCAACCACACATACACCATCTCGCAGAGAGAAGGACGCAATGACGACGTTCGCACTCCAGAAGAATCCGCAGCCGCAGACCCCGTCTGTGCGCGATGTGATTCTGGGTGCTCCCGTGTTCGGCACGCAGTTCACGGATCACATGTCCCACATCCGCTACACGCAGGAGCAGGGCTGGCACGGGCACGAGGTCGTCCCGTACGGCCCGCTGTCGATCGACCCCGCGGCGGCCGTCCTCCACTACGCGCAGGAGATCTTCGAGGGCATGAAGGTCTACCGTCACGCCGACGGCTCGGTGTGGACCTTCCGCCCCGACCGCAATGCCGAGCGCATGAACAAGTCGGCGGAGCGGATGGCGCTGCCGCAGATGGACGACGGGGACTTCCTCGACTCGCTCCGGGCGCTGGTCGAGCAGGACAAGGACTGGGTGCCCACTCCGCGCGACGACCAGGACGAGGTGAGCCTCTACCTGCGTCCGTTCATGATCTCTGTCGAGCGGTTCCTGGGTCTGCGCCCCACGCAGCAGGCGGACTACTACGTCATCGCCTCGCCTGCGGCGGCCTACTTCCCCGGCGGCGTCAAGCCGGTGCGGATCTGGCTGTCGGAGAACGTCAAGCGCGCGGGCAAGGGCGGCACCGGCTTCGCGAAGTACGGCGGCAACTACGCGGCGTCGACCGCGGCGATGATCGAGGCGGGCCAGAAGGGCTGCGACCAGGTGCTCTTCACGGACGCGATCGACGGGACGCACCTGGAGGAGCTGGGCGGCATGAACATCATGCTCGTCACCTCCGACGGGAAGCTGCTGACCCCGCCGGTGTCGGAGACGATCCTGGACGGCGTCACCCGCCGGTCGATCCTCGAGCTGGCACCGCAGCTGGGCCTCACCCCGGAGGAGCGCCCCATCACGGTCGACGAGTGGCGCACGGGCGCGGCCGACGGCTCGATCGTCGAGGCGTTCGCGTGCGGCACCGCCGCCGCGGTCACCCCCATCGGCAGCCTCGCCGCCGAGGGCTGGGAGTTCACACAGAGCGAGCAGCCCGGCGAGGTCACCATGAACATCCGCCGCACCCTGCTGGACATCCAGTACGGCCGCGCCGAGGCCCCGGCCGGCTGGATGGTGCAGCTGGCCTGAGCGAGCTGACGGAGACATCCGGGCCGCAGGGTTCCGGAGGAGGGGAGTGGGTCCCATGAGAGCAGATCTCACGCTCTGCGCCACGTGCGGTGTGGAGGCGGCGGACCCGCTCCCCTCCGTCTGTCCCATCTGCGAGGACGAGCGACAGTTCGTCCCGGGCGGAGGCCAGGCCTGGACGACGACGGGGGAGCTCGCGGAGTCCGGCCGGCAGGTCGTTCTCGAGGAGGCGGAGCCGGGTCTGCATTCCCTCCGGGTTCAGCCGCGCACCGGGATCGGGCAGACGTGCTATCTGGTGACGACGGCCTCGGGAAATGTCCTCTTTGACGTGCCCCCGTACCTCGACGACGAGGCCGTGGCGGCGGTCGCGGGGCTGGGCGGGATCGACGCGATCGTCGCGAGCCACCCCCACATGTACGGTCTGCAGGTCGCGTGGAGCGAGGCGTTCGCGGGTGCCCGCATCTTCGTCGCCCGGCGTGACCGGGCGTGGGTGCAGCGGACCTCGCCGCACCTGACGGAGTTCGACGACGACGCGGAGGCCGTGCCCGGGGTGCGCGTCCGCCGCGTGGGCGGCCACTTTCCCGGCAGCTGCGTGCTGGCCTTCGAGGGCCGGGACGGTGCGCTCGTGCTGCTGGGCAGCGACTCGATCTCGCCGGTCGCCCGCGACGGGTGGGTCACCTTCATGCGCTCGTTCCCCAACTACCTTCCGCTGTCCGCCCGTGCGGTGCGCGGTATCGCGTCGCGGATCGCGGATCTGCCCGTCGAGCGCATCTACGGCAGCTTCGGCCAGCGGACCCGCCAGGGCGGAGCGCGGGCGATCGCGGAGTCCGCGGAGCGCTATGCGGAGTGGGTCTCCGGCGTGCACGACGACCGCGTGGGTCACGACTGACAGAAGATCACAGAATGATCACGATGAGGCGTGCGACACCCCCTTTTTCGCAGAAGCGCGAAAAAGGGGGTGTACTGTCGCACGCATGTCTTCTGCAGAGGCCCGCGCAGGTGCGGGCACCGTCACCGCCGGCTCCGCTCTGCCCACGACCGCGGACGTCATCGCGGACCTGCCCTGGCGCTGGCGCGTCCAGGGCTCGATCTTCCTGGTGGGCGGCCTGGGCTTCATGTTCGACGCGTGGGATGTCGCTCTCAACGGGTTCCTCATCCCGCTGCTGAGCGACCACTGGAGCCTCACCGTCGGACAGGCCGCGTGGATCGCGACGGTCAACCTCATCGGCATGGCCGTGGGCGCGTTCGTGTGGGGCGGGATCGCGGACCGGATCGGGCGGAAGAAGGCCTTCACGCTCACCCTCCTGTGCTTCTCGATCTTCACCGCGCTGGGGGCGCTGAGCCCCAACATCTGGATCTTCTGCCTCCTGCGGTTCTTCGCGGGCTTCGGCCTGGGCGGCTGCATCCCCGTCGACTACGCGCTGGTGGGCGAGTTCTCCCCGGCGAAGCACCGCGGTCGTGTGCTCACCGCGTTGGACGGCTGGTGGCCGGTGGGCGCGACGCTCTGCGCGTTCGTCTCCGCCTGGCTCATCACGTTCGCTGATTGGCGCGCGGTCATGCTCATCATGATCCTGCCGGCCCTGCTGGTCTTCGGAGTGCGCCTGTTCGTGCCGGAGTCGCCCATGTACCTCGCGAGCGTGGGCCGGCACGAGGAGGCGGACGCGATCGTCCGCAGGCTCGTGAAGGCCACCGGTGCGGACGTGACGGAGTGGCGTCGTGCAGAGGTCGCGCCTCCCGCAGCGACCCCGGGCACCTGGCGCGGGAAGCTCGCGGCGATCACCGGCCAGATCGCGGACCTGTGGCGCTGGTCGACCCCGCTCACACTCGTCGCGTGGTCCCTCTTCGTCTCCGTCCTGCTGCTGTACTACGCGGCGCTCACGTGGCTGCCCAAGATCCTGCAGACGCAGGGGCTGGCGGACGAGGCCGCGTTCATCGTCACCGGTCAGATGACAGCTGTGGGCATCGTAGGCGTGGTCGTCTCCGCCCTGCTGGTGGAGAGGATCGGCCGCAAGTGGCAGCTGGGGCTCTCCTCCATCCTGGCGGCCGGCGCGCTCGTGGGCTTCTCGTGGGTGCTCGAGGCCTCGGGGGTGGAGCTGTCCGGCACCGCGCAGACGCTCATCCTGGTCTTCGGCTTCCTCATCCAGATCGCGATCCCCACGCTCTACACCTACGTTTCGGAGCTCTACCCCACGAGCCTGCGGGCCTCCGGGTTCGGCTGGGCGTCCGCCGCCTCCCGCGTCGCGACGGGCATCGCCCCGCTGGTGTTCGGCTCGTTCCTGTGGCCGATCCTGGGTCTCACGTGGACCTTCGCGCTCACCGGCGGTCTCGTCGTCATCGCGATCATCCTCATGGCGGTCCTCGCGCATGACACGACGGGACGCGAGCTGGACTGAGCACGTCCGTGCCCGTCGCTAGGGTGGGTGCCATGACGGAACGCATGGCACCCACCCCGCCCGACCCGCACCTCTGGCTCGAGGACATCGAGGGCGACGACGCCCTGGCCTGGGTGGACGCGCAGAACCGCCGGACGCTCGACGCGTTCTTCGACGCGGACGCGCAGGCGACCTCGGACGCCATCCGTGCGGCCCTGGACTCGGAGGACCGGATCCCCGGCGTCAGCAAGCTGGGCGAGCACTACTACAACTTCTGGCGCGACCAGCAGCACCCCAAGGGACTGTGGCGGCGCACCACGTGGGGCTCGTACACGAAGGACGCCCCGCAGTGGGAGGTCCTCCTGGACGTCGACGCGCTTGCGGCCGCAGACGGTGTCGACTGGGTGTTCCACGGTGCGCGGGTGCGCCGCACGGACCGCCGCCGTGCGCTCATCCTCCTGTCCCCGGACGGCGGCGACGCCCACGAGGTCCGCGAGTTCGACCTCACCACCCGCACCTTCGTGGACGAGGGGTTCCACCTGCCCACCGCGAAGGCGCAGGCCGCCTGGTTGGACGACGACACGCTGCTCATCGCGACGGACTTCGGTCCCGGCTCGCTCACGGACTCCACGTATCCGCGCAGTGCCCGCGTGCTGCGCCGCGGGCAGGGCCTGGACGAGGCGCGGGAGATCCGGTCCGTGCCGCAGGAACTCCTGTCGATCTTCACCGGTGTCGACCGCACGCCCGGGTTCGAGCGCGCCCTCATCGTCGAGGCGATCGACTTCTACCGATCGCGCACGTGGGTGCGGGACCTGCCGCTCACGGATGCGGGCCTGGTGCCGGAGGACGACCTCACCGCCGGGTGGACCCTCATCGACGTGCCGGAGGACGTGTCGGTCGACTTCGACCGCGACGTGCTGCTCTTCCGACCCCGCACGGAGTGGACGGGTACCGGCTCCGGCGGCGCGCCGTTCACGATCCCGGCCGGTGCGCTGGCCGTCGCCCCGTACGACGCGTACGTCCACGACGGGGGAGCCGCCGCGGTCACCCCGCGCGTCCTCTTCAGCCCGGAGACCGGTCCACAGCCGCGCACCTCCCTGCAGGGCTGGTCGTTCACCCGCGATCACCTGGTCCTGTCCTTCCTCACGGACGTCCGCTCGCAGCTGCGGATCGTCGACCGCGCAGACCTGCTGGGGGACACCGTCGCCGAGGCCGCGGCCGGCTCTGCAGACCGCGGTGCGACCGCGGGTGCGGGTTCACCGGCTGCGGGTGCTGAGGAGACCGCACCGGGAGGATCCGACCTGCCCGGCCGGGAGTTCCCGGGGCTCGACCCGCTGCTGTCCGTGGGCATGGGCGCCATCGACCCGGACGACGATGCGACGGCCAACGACGTGTGGATGACCGTGAGCGGCTTCCTCACCCCCACGACCCTGCTGCGCGGCACACTGGGGGCCGGGGACTCCCCGGACCAGGCGCCTGCGCCGGTCAAGCGGGCGCCGGAGCTCTTCGACGCGACCGGCCTGCAGGTCACCCAGCACATGGCACAGAGCCAGGACGGCACCCGGGTGCCGTACTTCCAGGTGGGGCCCGCGGCCTCGGCGGCGGGGGCGGACGGCCAGGCGAGCCCGGCACCCGTCCTGCTGGACGGGTACGGAGGCTTCGAGGTGAGCCGGCTGCCCGGCTACGCGGCCACGATCGGAGTGGGCTGGCTGGAGAAGGGCGGCACCTACGTCCTGGCGAACATCCGCGGCGGCGGCGAATACGGCCCGCAGTGGCACACCGCCGCGCTGCGGGAGAACCGGCACCGAGCGTACGAGGATTTCGTCGCCGTCGCCCGCGACCTCGTGGCGCGCGGGGTGACGGTGCCGCAGAGCCTCGCGTGCTCCGGGGGCTCGAACGGCGGGCTGCTGGTGGGCAACATGCTCACGCAGTTCCCCGACGACTTCGGAGCCGTGTCCTGCGGTGTCCCGCTGCTGGATATGCGCCGGTACACGCAGCTGTCCGCGGGTGCCTCGTGGGCGGCGGAGTATGGCGACCCGGACGATCCGGACGACTGGGAGTTCATCCGCACGTTCTCGCCGTACCACCTGCTGGACGAGCCGGGGGAGCGGTCGTACCCACCGGTCCTGTTCTGGACGGCGACCTCGGACGACCGGGTGGGGCCCGTGCAGGCGCGGAAGATGGCCGCGAAGATGCAGGCCCACGGCGTCGAGGACGTGTGGTTCTACGAGGACCGGGAGGGCGGGCACTCGGCGGCCTCGGACAACGAGCAGGCGGCCCGGACGCGCGCCCTGTCGTACGCGTTCCTCATGCGCAGCCTCACCGGGGCGCGTACGCAGGGCTGAGTCGCGGGCGAGTCCGCCTCAGGGGGTCGAGCGGCGCAGCGTCAGCCATCCCGCCAGTGCCGCGAGTGCGACGAGGATGGAGACGTATCCGGTGACGCCCAGCGGACCCAGGTCCGCGAAGAGGCTCAGGACGTCGCCCCACAGCTCGAACCGGGTGACGATGAAGATCGCTCCCACGACGACGACGCCCAGGCTGATCGCGACCACCGTGACGGCCATCGTGCCGCCGCGGCGGTAGAGCGTCGCCATCCAGAACCCCACGAAGAAGACCAGCAGCGTGAGGACCAGGTAGAGCAGTCCCGCGACCACGCCGCCCTGCTCCCACACCCACGGCAGGTGGGAGATGTACCCGTTGACGCCGTACCCGTTCGTCGCCTGTTCTATGTAGCCCAGGACCACGAAGACGAGTGACAGGCCGCCCGCGGAGATCAGCGCCGCCAGAGCCGTGCCCAGGAAGAACTCCCGGCGGGTGACGGTGAGGGCCTGCGCGAACGGGAAGGTGAGGCTCATGGCCTGGGCGCCTGCGGCCACGAAGTACCAGAGCGGGGCCTGGACGGCTCCGCCGTACATCGGCTGATCGGCGCCGATCATCGCGTAGATCGCGATGGAGACGGCGACCGCGGAGGCCAGGATGATGAGGGGGATCCACACGAACGTGTAGCGGTTGAGGTACTGGATCCGCACGGTGCCCCAGATCCTCGAGGCCGCGGACGGCGTGTGCGCGGGGTCGTGGGTGACTGCGGGTGCGGGGTGGACGGCGGCGGTCATGATGCTGCCTTCTCTCGGATCTGGTGCGCGGACGTCGCGGAGCGCTGGTCGCGCTGGGACAGGCGGACGATGAGCTGCTGGAGGGGGACGGGGGAGTGCTCGAGTCCCAGTCGGTGGGCTTCGTCCGCCTCCGACGCTGTGAGGGTGCCCATGACGGTCACGGACGTGACGCGGCCCAGGGACTCGCGGTGCAGGACCTCGCGCGTGCCGATCACGTGGCTGACCGCGTTCGCGTCGCCGGTGAGGGTGACCGCGCGCCCGCGCAGTGCATCCGTGGACTCGTGCAGGAGGAGCCTGCCGTCGTCGATGAGGAGGACGTTCTCGATGAGGTCGGAGATCTCATCGATGAGGTGCGAGGACAGGATGATGGTCCGCGGGTGGTCCGCGTAGTCCTGCAGGAGGCGCTCGTAGAAGAGCGATCGGGCGACCGCGTCCAGCCCCAGGTACGGCTCGTCGAAGAAGGTGATCTCCGCGCGGGAGGCAAGTCCGATCACGACGCCCACCGTGGACAGCTGGCCGCGGGAGAGCTTCTTGATGCGCGTGGCGAGCGGCAGGCGCAGGTCGGCCACGAGCGTGCGGGCGAAGGCCTCGTCCCAGCGCGGGAAGAGCATCGCCGCGGCGCGCAGTGCGTGCCCTGCGGTGAAGTCGTCCGGGTACTTCTGGCTCTCCCGCACGAAGCAGAGGCGCGACAGCACTCGGGCGTTCTCCAGCGGATCCTCACCGAAGACCCGGACGGTGCCCGCAGTGGGGAAGTCCTGCGCGGTGAGGATCGACATGGTCGTGGTCTTGCCGGAGCCGTTGCGGCCCAGCAGGCCGGTGATGGAGTTCTTCTCCACCTGCACGGTCAGGTCGTCGACCGCGGTGACGTCCTTGAAGGTCTTGGTCAGATGGGCGACGTCGATGACGGCGGTCATGATGTCTCCTGTCGTAGGGGCGTGTCGGCAGCCGGCGTGATGTCCGCTGTCGTGGCGATGTCGGTCGGGGAGTCGGAAGAGCGCGCCGGTACGGATCGCGGGTCCTCTTCGGACCTTGTCTCCGCGGAGCGGTGCTCGATGAGGTGCCGCACGTCGTCGCGGGAGAGTCCCAGTCGTTCCGCCTCCGCCAGGAGCGGGGCGACGTAGGTGCGGGCGAAGGTCTCCCGCCGCTGGGCCAGCAGACGTTCGCGCGCGCCGGTGGCGACGAACATCCCGATGCCCCGCTTCTTGTACAGGATCCCCTCGTCCGTCAGCGACGCGACGCCCTTGGCCGCCGTCGCGGGGTTGATGCGGTGGAACGCGGCGAGTTCGTTCGTGGAGGGGGCCTTCTCCTCCTCGCCGAGCGAGCCGTCGACGATCGAATCCGCGATCGACTCGGCGATCTGGAGGAAGAGGGGACGCCAGGGATCGAA
>DYUK01000050.1 GCA_020743695.1 Brevibacterium senegalense
GGCTGCAATGTGCCGCTCCTGGGATCTCCGTCGGCCAGACTCCCCGCACCGATTCTCCCGGGCCTCCCGGAACGACTCTCGCGGGCAGCACCCCCGAAACGATTCTCGCGAAGTACGGGAATACTCGCACACAGTTCGCGAACAAAGGCAGAGGTAGAGGAACGGCCTCGCAACCCCCGAAACGATTCTTGCTAAGTACAGGAATGCTCGCACGCAGTTCGCGAACAAAGTCGGAAGTAGACGAACGGACCGGCCCTGACGGACGCACCAGTCGAGAACGCGACAAGGGAAGGAGGACAATGCAGGCATGACGTCCACTCCCGACTCCGACTCCACGCCCACCCACGCCGACGCCGCTCAGCGCTCCACCGAGCCCCCCTCCCCCACACTCACCGCCGCGCAGGTCGTCGCGCATGCACGGTTCAGTGAGCCGGGCATCGACAAGTCGAGCGCGATGATGCTGCTCTACTTCACCGCGGGCTGGCTGGAGGCCTGGCACGACCGCCCCGTCGTCGAGGCGCACTTCGAGGCCTGGCAGCACGGCCCCACGGATCCCGCCGCGCACGCGGCCTTCGCGGACACCTACCCCAAGCGCCTGCGCCTGCCCGACGACCAGATGCTGGAGCTGGGCGTCGAGGCCGTCGTCCACTGGGGTCTGGGCGGGAAGCCCGGCCAGCGCGGGACCGTCCACTCGAGCGGTCTCATCAACGCCGCGAAGGACACCCGCGCCTACCGCGAGGCCGCCACGACGGGGAAACCCGCGTTCGCCTCGGGACCGGAGATCCCGGCCGGGCTGATCCGGGACACCTTCCGCGAGCTCGCCGAGGCCGTCGCCGCCGGAGACGCCGACGGGCCCGCCCAGCCCGGCGAGGAGGAGAGGGCCGAGGCCGCCCGCCAGGCCGAGGCGAAGCGCCTGCGCGCCCAGCTCGCGGAGCGCTTCGACACGGGCGCCAACCTCCTGGAGACCTGAGGCCGCGGACCGTCAGGGCGTCAGGACCTCTGCGCCTCCTGGGCCGCGAAGTAGGACGATTGCGCTGTCAGCTCCACCGCTGACAGCCGGCTCGCCCCCAGCCGCCGGGGCCGGGACCGGGACTGGATCCCGGCCCCGGCCTCGGCGGCTGTCCTGCCCTCGTGTCTCACGATCCGGCGCGCCGGGCGGATCGACACGCTTCGTGGTCTCATGAGCCTCACACTCAGTGAATTACTGAACGTTCAGTCAGTTTCAAAGGAGAAACGATGACCCGACGACACCGCGCACTCCTGTCGACCGCCGCAACTGTCGCGAGCCTCAGCCTGCTCGCCGGATGCGGGGGCTCCGTTGCCGGCAGCGGCGACGGAGGCGATGCGGACGGATTCGCGTTCGGATCCGACCAGGCCGAGGTCGACGCTGCGATCGCGGACCTCGACCCCGTCACTCTCACGATCCAGCCGTATGCGGCCTCTCCGGACGCAGCCGCCGCCGTCGCCGAGCAGTCCTTCATGGATGCCGTCGAGGAGCGCTCGGGCGGGAAGATCACCTTCGAGGTCGCGTGGGGGCAGTCGATCGCGAGCTACCCCGAGGTCGACGACGCCCTGGCGGACGGTCGCCTCGACATCGCCTACAGCGTGCCGGTCTACTTCCCCGCCGAGTACCCGCAGGTCGACGCGTACAACAAGCTCAGCCACTACACGAGCGCCGCGCCCCTGACGGGCGAGGCGATCACGCAGGCGCAGATGAGCGAAGCCGCGTGGAACAGCGACGCGGTCCTCGCCGAGTACGAGGAGAACGGCGTCGTCCCCCTCAATCCGCTCATCTCGTCCGGGAACTACTGGGCGGCCTGCAACGCGCCCGGCTCGGAATCGGACGACTGGAGCGGCCGCCAGATCCGGATCGGCGGCTCCGCGCAGACGCCCATCTCGGAGAACCTGGGGGCGTCGCCGGTGTCCATGGAGTACGGCGAGGTCTTCGAGGCCCTCCAGCGCAGCACCGTCGACTGCACGTTCATCCAGGGCATGGTTGCGGGATCGACCGGGCTCATGGAGGTCGCACCGCACGTGTCGACGCTGGGAGAGGACCGCTTCACGGGCGCTGTGACGGCGGGACACGTCGCGGGCGCATCGTTCGAGACCCTGCCGCTGCCCTACCGACAGATCATCTTCGACGCGGCGAACATCGACTGGCTCCACGGCCAGATCTCCGCCGTCGTGGGGTCCAGTGCAGATGCGGTGGCCGACGTCCGCGAGGCCGGCGGCGAGTTCGCGGACATGTCCGGTGACGCGAAGGAGACGGTCCTGGAGACGCAGGAGGAGCTGGTCGACGGTCTCATCGCGGACGGCGTCATCGACGAGGAGGTCCGCACGGGCCTGCAGGACCGCGCCCAGCACTGGGCGACCGTCGTGGAGGAGCTGGGATACGCCGACGACGGCGACCTCGCAGACCTCGACGAGTGGTACGACCAGGAGGCGACGGACTTCCGCCCGCTGGCCGAGCAGGTCTACCAGGAGGGTGCAGCGGCCCACCGCCCGGAGTGACCCGGGCGCACCCGGTCCACGACGACGGCCGCCGAGGCCGGGGCTAGATTCCAGCCCCGGCCTCGGCGGCCGTGTCAGTGCGGAAGGACCTCGCGGGGCGGTCGCCGCCGACCCCGTGTCCGTGCCAGATGTCAGCCTGGGGCACATGCCCCGGTCGGACGGAGGGAAGGCCGTCCCGGCCGGGGCCTGATTAGCAGGGGCCGACCCAACCGACCGGGAGCCCGCTCACTCCTCGAACAGGATGACCTGCCGGACCGCCTCACCGTCGGCCAGGCGGTCGAGCGCCTCGTTGATCTGGTCCAGCGCGATGGTGGCAGAGATGAGCTCGTCGACGGGCAGGCCCTCGTCGCGCCACAGCTTCTCGTAGACGGGGATGTCCTTCGACGGAACCGCGGATCCCAGGTACGAGCCCACGATCGTCCGCGCCTCCGCCGTGAGTGTCAGCGGGGTGATGACTGATTCTGCCTGCGGCGACGGCAGGCCGACCGTCACCGTCTTGCCGCCCACTCCGGTCGCCTTGTACGCGGTCTCGAACGCCTTGGGGTGGCCCGCCGCCTCGATGACGATGGGCGCCTTCACGCCGTTCTCCTCCAGCTGTGCGGGCGTGTAGACCTCGTCCGCACCCAGCTCCGTCGCGCGGGTGAGCTTCGATTCGTTCGCGTCGACACCGATGACCTTCCCCTTCTTCAGGGAGATCGCGGTGATGAGCGCTGCCATGCCCACGCCGCCCAGGCCCACGATCATGATCGTGTCGCCGTCCTCCGGTGCGCCCGCGTTGATGACGGCGCCACCGCCGGTCAGGACCGCGCAGCCCAGGACCGCGGCGATGGCCGGCGGCACGTCATCGCCCACCGGCACGACCGAGCTGCGATGCAGCACCGCATGCGTCGCGAACCCGGAGACGCCCACGTGGTGGTAGACCTCCGTATCGCCCTCGTGGAGGCGCATGTGGTCGCCCACGAGCGTGCCCGCGTTGTTGACCGCGGTGCCCGGCGTGCACGGCAGCTTGCCGTTGGTGAGGCAGTTGTCGCACTCGCCGCAGCGCGGCAGGAAGACGGTGCTCACCTGCTGGCCCACCTGCAGGTCCGATACGTTCTCCCCCACCTTCTCCACCACTCCCGAGGCCTCGTGGCCCAGGAGCATCGGCATGGGTCGCGGCCGGTTGCCGTCGACGACGGACAGGTCGGAGTGGCACAGGCCCGCGGCGCGGACCCGGATGAGGACCTCGTCCGGCCCGGGCTCGTCCAGCTCGAGGTCGACGATGCGCAGTGGCTTGCTGTCCGCGTACGGCCGCTGCGCCGTGCCCACGGAATCGAGGACTGCTCCGGTGATCTTCATGATGGTCTCCTCTGTGTGAGTGGGCTGCGGGTCAGTCGTCG
>DYUK01000051.1 GCA_020743695.1 Brevibacterium senegalense
TCGCGCGTGCAGAACGTCAACCTCACGTCCGTGTACCTGTGCAGCAAGTACGCGCTCACGCACATGGTCGAGCAGAAGTCCGGCTCGATCATCAACACGGCCTCGTTCGTCGCGCTCATGGGGGCGGCGACGTCGCAGATCTCGTACTCCGCGTCGAAGGGCGGTGTGCTGTCCATGAGCCGTGAGCTGGGCGTCCAGTTCGCGAAGGACGGGATCCGCGTGAACGCGCTGTGCCCCGGACCGGTCAACACGCCGCTGCTGCAGGAGCTCTTCGCATCCGACCCCGTCGCCGCGCAGCGCCGCCTCGTCCACGTGCCGGGCGGACGCTTCGCGGAGCCGGAGGAGATCGCGGCGGCTGTCGCGTTCCTGGCCAGCGACGATGCGTCGTTCGTCAACGCCAGCACCTTCACCGTGGACGGCGGGATCAGCGCCGCGTACGTGACGGCGGAGTGAGAAGCTGACCGCATCGGCGTGAGGGAGGGGCCATGACACCGCGCATCGTCGTCATCGAGCACGAGGCTGGGACGGACGCCCGCCGGCTGGGCGACTGGCTGGAGGCGGCCGGCGCGCAGCTGGACGTGCGCCGCCCGTACGAGGCCGTGGGCGCCTGCGGCGACGTGTACGCCGAGGCCGCACTCACCCGCCTGCCCGGGCTCGTCGAGCTGCGGCAGCCGGGAGTGGGCCTCCTGGTCCTGGGCGGGCAGGCCGGCCCCGTCGACGACGAGCGGAACCCGTGGTTCCCGGCCGTGCGGGAGCTGCTCACGGCCTCGGCGGATGGGGAGTTCGCGAGCCTGAACGTGTGTCTGGGCGGGGAGATGCTCGCCGAGGCCCTGGGCCGGCCCGTCGTGCAGCGCGCGGTCCCGCAGGTGGGCCTCATGACGGGGACGCTGCGGGCGGAGGCGGCGGACGACCCCCTCTTCTCCCGCGTGCCGCAGGAGTTCCCCGTCGTCCTGTGGCACGGGCTGCAGATGGAGCTGCCGGAGGGTGCGGTCCACCTGGTCGACGGGACGGACGCACCCGTGCAGGCGTTCCGGGTGGGCCGGGCCTGGGGGACGCAGTTCCACCTCGAGGCAGACGCGCCGCTGCTGCGCGGCTGGGCCGAGGCCGGGGGCGGACTGCCGGACGGGCTCACCGTCGACGGGATCGTGGGTCCCGTCGCGGACGCGGAGCCTGCGCTCGAGGCCGCGATGGCACCGGTCGCCCGCGCGTTCGTGGAGGTGCTGGCCGAGGAGTAAGGCTCACCTCATCGGAGTAAGGTGTGCCTCAGTGAGTGTTGGTCGGTGCTCAGGGACGGCACTCCGAGGGGCGGACTCAACCATGGCGAACATCGAACGCGGCATCATGCGCCTCATGCGCATCGCGAACCACCCGGTCGAGGTGGTGGAGGTCCGCGACTTCTCGTCCCTCTACCGGCGCATCCGGTTCAGCGGGCCGGAGATGCTCGCGACCCTGGAGGTCTCGCCCACGCTGTGGATGCGCATCTGGGCGCCCAATGAGCGCACCGGTGACGTGAGTCAGCGCGCCTACACGTTCGTCGCGGTCGATGAGGCAGCCGGCACGTTCGACGTCGACTTCGTGCTCCACGACATTCCCGGGCCCGCCGGCGATTGGGCGAAGCAGGCGGAGCTCGGCCAGCGGGTCGAGGTCGCGATCACCCCGGCGCACCTGACGATCCCGCGGGAAGTCGATCACTGGGTCCTCGCGGGTGACCTCACGGCGCTGCCCGCGATCAACTCGCTCATCGAGGCGGCGCCGGCGCGCGTGCGCGTGAGCGCGGCGGTCGAGGATGCGCACGCGGACCACCATGATCTTCTGCCCGTGTCGGAGCATCCGCAGCTGGACTTCTCGTGGATCGTGCCCGCCCAGGGCGATCACGGCGGTGAGCTGGCCGCGTGGATACGCGGGCTGGAGATTGACCCCGCGGATGTGTGGGCGTGGGGCGCGGGGGAGCGCAGTCTCGTCAAGGCTGTCCGCAGCGTCTGCAAGGACGCGTGGGCACTGGAGCGCGGGACCTTCTTCACCCAGGCCTACTGGATCGAGGGCAAGGCCGGGCGGTGACCTGCGTGAGGTCCGGGGGCGCGCGCATCCGGTGAGGAGTTCGACCTGTACGATCAGTGCGCAACGGGCCGGCTACCGGAACGTTGCCAGCCGAAGGCCCCGCATCGCGGGGCCTTCGTTTTCACGCTTCTCATCTCCGCGCAAGGGTGACCAGTTCGACGCGAGGGTGCGTGCGCCTGTGCCTCGGGCCGGTTGCCCTTGCGTCGGCGAGAGGTGGGTGGCGGGGCCCGCGGGGACGTCGATGGCGGTGCTGACAGGCGAGGAGGCCGGGCCGCTCACCCCAGGGAGAGCCAGTTCTCCCGGGTCAGGTCCGCCGCGCGATCCGCGTCGCCGGTGGCCAGTGCGTCGATGATCGCGTCGTGTTGGGCGGCGGACGCTGCCGCGGTCTGCGCATCGAAGTGGAGGAACTCCGCGCGGAGCAGGATCGGGACCAGCGTGTCCAGCTGACCCGGCAGCAGCGGGTTCCCGGACAGGGTGACCACGACGTCGTGGAACTGGGTGTCGGCACTGATGGCGGCCTCGGGATCGGTGGCAGTGCGCAGTCGCTCGTTCGCCTCGCGCAGTCGAGGGAGCGCGGTTGGATCCGCGGCGGCGTGCGGAGTGGCGAGGCGGGCGGACAGTGCGTGGAGCTCGGCGGCAAGCGTGCGGGCGTGAGCGAGGGCGACGGGATCCTCGGGGGCGACGATCGTCTCGCGGCCGGGGCGCGCGGTCACGAGGCCGGCCTCCGCGAGCTTGAGCAGCGCCTCGCGGACCGGGGTGCGGGAGACGCCCAGCCAGTCGCCCAGCTCGCCGTCGCGCAGCTTCTCGCCCGGCTGCAGCTCGCCGCGGACGATCGCGTCGCGGATCCTCCGGTGCACGTCATCGCGCAGCAGGGTGCGCGGGGTGAGGCCCGGGCCGGCGGGGATGGGCAACGGGAGGCTCCTTCGGTGGGGGTGCTTCTGCGGGGTTGTAGACAGCGGGACTCCGGTGTGCCAGTCTATGACATGCATCACGCAATATATCGCATATCGTTCGCCGTCACGACTGAAAGAGGCGTCCCATGGCCACTGCAGATCTGCCCCGTCACTCACTCACCTTCGGCCCCAGCCCCATCCACGAGATGCCGCGCCTGGCCCGCCATCTGGGCGGCGAGAATGCGCCCCGGATCTTCGCGAAGCGCGAGGACGTGAACTCCGGCCTGGCCTTCGGCGGCAACAAGACCCGGAAGCTCGAATACATCGTTCCGGACATCCTGGAGTCCGGCGCAGACACGCTCGTGTCGATCGGCGGCTACCAGTCCAACCACACCCGCCAGGTCGCCGCGGTCGCCGCGCACCTGGGGCTCAAGGCGCGTCTCGTGCAGGAGCGCTGGGTCGACTGGGACGACCCGGTCAACGACAAGGTGGGCAACATCGAGTTGTCGCGCATCATGGGGGCGGACGTCCGCCTGGACGACGCCGGCTTCGACATCGGCATCCGCGACTCGTGGAAGCAGGCGCTCGAGGAGGTCGAGGCCGCCGGCGGCACGCCGTACCCCATTCCGGCGGGCGCCTCCGAGCACCCCCTGGGCGGCGTGGGCTTCGCCAACTGGGCGCACGAGGTCGTCGCGCAGGAGCAGGAGCTGGGCGTCTTCTTCGACACGATCATCGTCTGCGTCGTCACCGGCTCCACGCAGGCCGGCATGATCGCGGGCTTCGCAGAGATCGAAGACGCCGGCGGCCGACCCCGCCGCGTCATCGGCATCGACGCCTCCGCGACGCTCGACAAGACGATCGACCAGGTCACCCGCATCGCGAACACGACGGCAGAGAAGATCGGCCTGGGCCGGGCGATCCGCGACGACGAGGTCATCATCCGCTCCGGCTGGGAGGGGCCGGCCTACGGCATCCCGGACGAGTCGACGATCGAGGCGATCCGCACGACCGGCGAGCAGGAGGGCGTCATCCTCGACCCCGTCTACGAGGGCAAGTCAATGGCGGGCCTCTTCGGCCTCATCCGCGCTGGTGAGCTCACCTCCGAGAACACGGTGCTCTACGCTCATCTGGGAGGCCAGCTGGCGCTCAACGCGTACAGCGCGATCTTCGACGACTGACACACCCCGCCCCACCTTCACCCCACAACCTCATGAGCCCGGAGGGGACGATGACCGACCACCGCGCGATCAATGACGACGGCGTCCAGTTCGAGACGTCCACGCAGATCGATCCGCCCAC
>DYUK01000052.1 GCA_020743695.1 Brevibacterium senegalense
GCCGCCGGGGACGCCGGCGCGACCGTGGCGACCTCGGTACTGGGTGCGCTGGCGGCCGCTGCGGGCGTGTCGGTCGGTGAGAGCCGGGCGAGGCTGGTCTTGCGCGGGGTCGGGCGGCTCATCGCGGGGCCTCCTCGAGGTGGGTCAGGTAGCAGTCAAAGGTCTCGGCGAGGCGGTTGGCGACCCTGCTGCCGTACTCGTCCAGCCCGACGCTGGCCTCGGCGGCATCGGAGAAGACCACGGCCTTGGGCATGGGCGGCTCGAGGATCGTCATCGCGCCGCGGAGCTCCTCGAGCCAGACTGGCCACTGACGGTGCTCTGCTCGTGCTGGTTGGCCAGCACCCCGGCGATGGTGAGGTCGGCGCGGTAGTTGCGCCGCACGGCATCGATGGTCTCGTGCAGCTTGACCAGGCCGTTGATACTGGCCTGCTTGCTCTGGGTAACGATGAGAACGGCATCGGCGGCCACCAACGCGTTGATCGTCAGCTGGTCCAGCGAGGGCGGGCAGTCGATGAGCACCAGGTCATACCGGTCCGCCACCGTCGCCAGTGCGTCACGCAGCCGCGACTCACGCCCTGCGCCGGTCACCACGAGCTCATCGCGCACGACTCCGAGGGTCTCCCCGCTTCGGCACAGTGCACATCCTTCCAGCGGCACCCTCAGCGCCACAGATCAGATGTCACTTATCCGTGCAGCGGTCCCGGGTCGCGGTCAGCGACATGGTCCAGGGCTTACCGATCGGGACATCACCAACGTCCAGCAACACCCGCCAGACGACGCTGTGCCGGACCGAACCACTACCTCCGTTGGTTGAGCGTCAGGCTGCCACGCGCGCGAGGGCGAACATGGCGGACATCAGAACGATGAGGATGCCGGTGGCGATAGCGAGCCGATCGGCGAGTGTACGGCGCATTCAGGCCTCCTTCAGGCGAAGTTGTATCGCTCGGAGTGGTACTTGGACATCGGTACGCCCAGTGTGCTGAGGGTGGTCTCCATCGAGTCCATCATCGGGGGTGGTCCGCAGATGAAGTACTCGTGCTCGTCGTATGGCGGCGGGACGTGGCGCCGCAGGATGTCAGCGGTGATGAAGCCTCGCTCGCCGGTCCAGTCGGCGGGCGGATCGGTGAGCACGTAGACGGTGGTCAGCGCCAGCCGGCCGGCGATCTTGTCGAGTTCCTCGCGGAACGTGATCGACTCCCAGTCTGTAGCCCCGTACAGCAGGATGACAGGCCGGTTGTCGTGTCGGTCGGCCAGGGTCCGGATGATACTCATCATCGGTGTGATGCCGACACCGCCAGCGATGAGGATGTGCATGTCGGCCGGGTTTCCGATCGTGAACGCCCCATAGGGTCCGTCCACGTAGACTCGCTTGCCGACCGGAATCGTCTTAACCGTAGCGGTGAAGTCCCCTAGCCTGCGGATCGACATCTCGACCGATCCCTCGCCGGCCTCAGCGCTGCCGGAGAAGGAGAACGGGTGACCCGTGATGCGGAAGGGACCGCCCCAGACGGTGAGCCAGCCGAACTGACCGGGCTCGAAGTGGAAGCCGTCGTGCCCGTCGGGCTCCATCACGAGCGTCGTGGTGTCGCCGCGTTCAGCACGCACCTGTGTGACCGTGTAGGGCCTGCGGAGCATGAACAGCGGCCTGACGATGCGCACATAGGCGAGCAGTCCGATCCAGAACACCGTCAGAGAGATCCACAGCGCCCTCTTCCACGGATCGGCTAGGTAGAAGCCCCAGCTCACCATGTGCGCCAGGCCGGTGACCACCGCGGCGACGGCCAGGACGACATGCAGATGGTGCCACGTCTCGTAGCGCATCCGCAGACGCGCCCGCCACAGCGACGTCATCACGAGCACTAGGAGTGACACCACGGACAGCACGGCGAAGCGCGCGCGCCAGGGCGCGTCGACGAAGGTGAGGAGTCCGATCAGGTTTGGCCGGACGATGAACAGGATGACCGGATGGGCGATAACCAGGGCGACGGCGACCAACGAGAGCTGGCGGTGCAGGTGATAGAGAACGTCTTCGCCCCACGGCTCGGTCACTCGCCGGAACCGGGCAGTGAGACCGAACTGCAGTCCCATCATCGCGAGCCCGGCATAGCCGATTGCGGCGGAGAACTCGGTCCAGAAGTCCCGGGCCGGCCCGACGGTCCCTATGAGCAGAGCGAAGAGAGGCGCCAGGACGAACACCAGGTAGCCGACTACCCAGGCGGTAGCGCGCGACGGATGGGAGCGCCTCATTGAACTGTCCTGGATCTCTCGGAGAGTTGGTTGATTATGCGGCCCCCGAGGCGGGGTCACAGTCCTAGCCTGCCACTGACCGAGGTCGAACTCAATGGGTGCAGGTGCTGCTCGATTGAGGAGTGGAGGAGGTGTTGTCCAGCGCATTGCCCATCGTGCCGATCGATCCGCGACGCCGATCTGACCAAGTTCGGCGGTCGCGCCCCGGACCTGAGGCCCCCGGCGCCGGAGTGATGGACGAGTCTGCATGCTCCCCGCGGGCGCCGACGCCCTGCCAGATGACTAGCATTTGTCAGCGTCGCCTGAAAAATGACCCTGTATCGACGGCCGAAAACGGACCCCCTCGGCCACGCTGGGGAGGGTGATGACCGTGGAGGACTGGGCTGAGATCCGCAGACTGC
>DYUK01000053.1 GCA_020743695.1 Brevibacterium senegalense
CGCCGCCACGACGACCACGGCGGTGATGATCGCGTAGACGGCGAGGACGGTGCGCCGGACGCCTGAGGACGTCTTCATGGGTGTCTCTTCCTGGCAGGGTTGCATGTCGTATGCGGGGTCTGGACCCGCGCGGGACTCGGAGCAGCGGGCCGACGCGGCGTTGTCGTCGCCGGGCTTCGAGTGCAGACAACTGTAGCGCGTCCTGTGAGACAGCGAACAATTCGCTGAGGAGTCTTGATATCGCGATTGTTCCGTGGCCGTACGGGTGATTCGGACGTGCCGGGCACGCGCACGGGCCGCGGGGAGCAGTGCTCTCCGCGGCCCGTGCGGTGGCGGCCGTGTCCCAGCGGGGCCGGGACGGGCGGATCAGGCGTCGCCGGCGGCCTTGGCGTCCTTCTGCGCGTACTCGTCCTTGAGCTTCGCGATGCGTTCGGCGTTGGGGCCGTGGCCCTGCTTGTAGACCATCGCGGTGCGCTCGAAGGAGCAGACGACCTCGCCGCGCTGGTTGTAGCCCTCCGTGTGGACGGTGACCATGCCCATCGTGGGGCGGGAGTTCGACTCGCGCACGCCCAGCACGGTCGAGCGGGAGCGGATCGTGTCGCCCTCGAAGACGGGCTTGGGCAGGGAGATCTTCTCCCACGCCAGGTTGGCGAACACGTTCTGCGAGATGTCCGTGACCGTCTGGCCCGTCACCAGCGCCAGCGTGAACGTCGAGTTGACCAGCGGCTTGCCGAACTCCGTGTTCGCGGCGTACTCGTGGTCGAAGTGCAGGGGCGCGGTGTTCTGCGTCAGCAGCGTGAACCACGAATTGTCCGTCGTCGTGACGGTGCGGCCCAGCGGGTGCTCGAACACGTCGCCCACGACGAAGTCCTCGAAGTAGCGGCCGTTCCAACCGAAGTGCGTCGTCATGCTCAGATCCTTCGTCCCGGGGTTGTGCGCGGGTGCGCGCACTGTGATGTGGACCATCGTACGGAGGGACGGGAGGGGGCGGGGCTGCGGCCCGCATGGCAGACGACGGTCCGCTCCGTGAACCGGAACGACCCGGGGCGGTGGAGTCGTCGTGACTCCACCGCCCCGGGTGGTGGTGGTTGCGGCGGTCGGGGGGCTGCGGCCTGGGGCCCGCTAGACCTCCCGATCAGCCCGGCGTGATCGTCCAGTCGCCTGCGGCGGTCACGCGGATGATCGACGGACCGGGGTCCATGGTCGCGCTGCCGGAGTAGCTGTCGATCTCGTTGACCAGCAGGTTCGAGGTGCCCCCGTCGCCCACCTGGTGGATGATGAAGTTGCTCTCACCCTGATAGTCGAGGGTGACGGGGCCGCCGTCCCCCTCGTAGAGGAAGATCCCGGAGCCGCTGCCCGACTCCGGCAGCGCAGGAGCGGAGGAGACGGGGGCGAAGGTGACGGACCAATCGCCCGTTCCGGACACGTCGACGCCTGCGGCGGTCGCGTAGTCGCTGATGCCGATGTCGCCGGTGACGGTCTCACCGGCCGCGCCGGAGAGGTACATGCTGCCGGCGGCGCTTCCCGCGTCGTCCACGGTGCTGGCCCGGGCGCTGTCGCCCTTCACCTCGAGGGTGACGATCGCGGCCTCGACGCCGTCGGGGACCGGGACGACCTCGTCACCGCTGCCGTCGACCGTGACGGGATCGAACGACCCGTAGGTGGAGTCCGCCCAGTCGGCGACCGCGCCGGACGCCTGCTGGCCGCCGGTGTCCGTGCCGCCCTGCTCGTCGGTGCCGTCACCGGACTGTCCGGGGTCCTCGGTCTCCTGCGAGGTGCCCGGGTCGCCGCTGGGGTCGCCGCCCGGATCCGTCGTCGTGGTGACGGTGGCCGCGCCGGTCATGAAGAGGACGACGCCCACGAGGATGCTGACGATGAGGCTCAGCGCCCACGCGATGACGGTGACGATCCAGGCCATCTTCTTGTTGCGGTCGTAACCCGCCAGGCGGCGTCCCTGCTTGTCCCGCGTCGCGCCCACGAGGTGCATGATGAGGTCGATGAGCGCCCAGATGCCCAGTCCGCCCGCCGTCAGCAGCTTGGCGATCGCGGTGCCGATCTTGCCTAGGTAGAAGCGGTCGGCGCCCAGCGAGCCCAGCAGCCAGCCCAGGAGCCACGTGACGACGAAGGACTTGTCGGATTCGCCCTCCGCCTGCGCGGTGCCGCCGATCGGGTTGAGGAACTGCCCGTCGCCGTAGGGGGAAGCCGCCGCCGAGGCCCCGTACTGGTCGTTGCTGTACGGGTCACCGCCGTACTGGCCGGGCTGGGAGCCGTACTGTCCGCCCGCGTACGGGTCGCTCGAGTACTGGTCTCCGCCGTACTGGCCCTGCTGGCCGGAGCCGTAGGGGTCCGCGGGTGCGCCGTACTGATCGGATCCGTACTGGTCCGAGCCGTAGGCCGCGGTCGGCTGCGAGCCGTACTGGCCGGGCTGGGAGCCGTACTGGCCCGGGTCGCCGTACTGGCCCTGTTGACCGGCGTCGTGCTGACCCGGCTGGGAGCCGTACTGTCCGCCGCCGTACGGGTCCGAGCCGTACTGCTGCGTCTCCGGGCCCTGGTTCTCGGGCAGGCCGGTGTTCGGGTTGTACTGCGGCGCGCCGTCGCCGGATCCAGGAGGGCCGTAGGGCGGTTGTGACATGTCGTCATCCTCTTCGACTGCGAGGCGGTCCCCAACGTGTGTCCGCCGGGGGCCGCCCGGAACGTGTGCGGGTTCAGTCTGACACGGGCTGGGCATCTCACTGTGCTTCTCATGTAGCAGGATCGCCATGAGTCCGTCACTCGGGTCGTCGCTAGACTCCCGATCATGAGCAGCGAACCGATCTTCAAGAACGCCTCCGACGTCTCGACGGCACCCGTGGTCGCCCTGGGCCTGCTGGGCGGGTACCTCACGGCGCGCGAGACGATGATCCGTCCGCTGGGCGGTGCGGTGCTGGCCGCGGCGGGCGTATACGCAGGCCGCACGTGGCTGGCGAAGCGCGGTGTGGCCACGACGGCGGGGTTGTCCGCCGCCTACCTGCTGGGCTTCGGGTTGTCGCACCCGCTGGCGAAGAAGATCGGCGCCTGGCCCTCGGTCCTGGCCGTCACTGCGGCGACCGCCGGGGCGTCCTACCTGCTCGTCGACCGGGACTGAGCGTGGCGGAGCACGGCAACCTCTGGACGGAGGCGCTCGCCCGCAACCCGGAGCACTCGAAGAACTACGCGCAGCGCTGGCGGCGCCTCGAGGAGGCCGGGCAGGACATCGATGGCGAGGCGCGCCTCATCGACGCGATGGCGGAGCGCGGGTCGCGCATCCTGGACGCCGGCTGCGGCAC
>DYUK01000054.1 GCA_020743695.1 Brevibacterium senegalense
GCGAAGACCTGCAGCGGGACCGTCGCCAGCAGCGGGGCCAGCAGCGTCGTGGTCTCCGGGACGTAGAAGACCTGGGAGGCGAACTCCTCGACCTCCGTCGACCCCTCCTCCGCGATGACGACCGTGTTCGCGCCGCGGGCGCGGACCTCCTGGATGTTCGACAGGACCTTCGCGTGGAGCGAGTCGCGGCCCTTCTTCGACGGGACGACGATGATGACCATCTGGCCCTCGTCGATGAGCGCGATGGGTCCGTGCTTGAGCTCACCGGCGGCGAAGCCCTCCGCGTGGATGTACGCGAGCTCCTTGAGCTTGAGCGCGCCCTCCATCGCGACCGGGTAGCCCACGTGGCGGCCCAGGAACAGGACGGAAGCGACGTCCTTGTTCGCCTGCGCGAACTGGGTCACCTGCGGCTTCGTCTCGTCGAGGATCCGCTGGATCTTCGCGGGGATCGCCTCCAGCTCGTCGAGGATCACCCGGATCTCGTCGCTGTACTTGTTGCCGCGCAGCTGCGCCAGGTAGAGGCCCAGCAGGTAGCAGGCGACGACCTGCGACAGGAACGCCTTCGTGGACGCGACCGCGATCTCCGGGCCCGCGTGCGTGTAGAGGACGCCGTCGGACTCGCGCGGGATCGTTGACCCGAACGTGTTGCAGATCGCGATGACCTTCGCACCCTGCTGACGCGCGTGGCGCACCGCCATGAGGGTGTCCATCGTCTCGCCGGACTGCGACACGGCGACGACGAGCGTCTTCTCGGTCACGACCGGGTCGCGGTAGCGGAACTCGTGCGCCAGCTCGACCTCCGTGGGAATGCGGCACCAGTGCTCGATCGCGTACTTCGCGACCTGGCCCGCGTAGGCGGCGGTGCCGCACGCGATGACGACGATCTTGTCGACGGATTTCAGCAGCGACTCGTCGATGTTCATCTCCGACAGCTGGAGCCTGCCGTCCAGGCCGAACCGGCCCAGCAGCGTGTCCGCGACCGCCTGCGGCTGGTCGTGGATCTCCTTGTCCATGAACGACTCGAAGCCGCCCTTCTCCGCCGTCGCCGGATCCCAGTCCACGTCGAACGGCTCGCCCTGGACCTCGCTGCCGTCCGCGTCGATGATGCTGACGGTGTCCGGGGTGATCGTGACGATCTGGTTCTGGCCGATCTCCACCGCACGGCGCGTGTGGTCGATGAACGCGGCGACGTCCGAGCCCAGGAAGTTCTCGCCCTCGCCCAGCCCGATGACCAGCGGGGAGTTGAGGCGGGCCGCCACGACCGTGTTCGGTGCGTCCGCGTGGACGGCCAGGAGGGTGAAGGCGCCCTCCAGCTGGCCGACGGTCACCCGCATGGCCTCCGTCAGGTCGCCGGTGGCCCGGTAGTTCTTCGCCAGCTGGTGCGCGGCGATCTCCGTGTCCGTCTCCGAGACGAACTCCACGCCGTCCGCGGCGAGCCCCTGGCGCAGCTGCGCGAAGTTCTCGATGATGCCGTTGTGGATGACCGCCAGCTTGCCGTCGTCGGCCAGGTGCGGGTGCGCGTTCTGGTCCGTGGGGCCGCCGTGCGTCGCCCACCGGGTGTGACCGATCCCCGTCTGCGCGACCGGCAGCGGCTCCGCTTCCACTTCGTCCAGCAGGTTCTGCAGCTTGCCGGCCCGCTTCCGCGCGCCCAGCTGACCGTCCGGGGTCACGACTGCGACGCCTGCGGAGTCATAGCCGCGGTATTCGAGCCGGCCGAGGCCCTGCAGCAGCACGTCCAGAGCGACGTGGTCCGCTTCCCGGGGGGCGACCGATGACACGTATCCGACGATTCCACACATGCCGCGAATTTTACGCACGCCGGACGCCCCGCGCATGACGCCGCGACCGCGCGCCCGCGGATGCGAAGAGAATACGCAGGGAGCGCGTCGTGCGCGTCACAACGGGGACGGTCGTCGCACCCGACCGCGGGTCTGCACCTACCGCTCGACCCGGTACCGGTGGAAGGCGGGCACCAGGGCGCAGGCGACGAGGACGCCCACGATGACCAGCAGGCCGCCGCCTCCCGTGGCCCAGGCCGCACCCACGCCCGAGGCCGCCCACCCGTGGAGGATGTCGGCCAGTCGCGGGCCGCCCGCCACCACGACGATGAAGACGCCCTGCAGGCGCCCCCGCACGTCGTCCGTCGCCGCCTCCTGCAGCATCGTGCTGCGGAACGCGGCGGACGCCATGTCCGCGGCACCGCCCACCACGAGCATGCCCAGTCCCACGACCAGCAGGACCAGCAGGGCACCGCCCAGGGCGAGGCCCCCGTCGGGGCCGGACGTCGCGGAGCCGGCCGCGGCCTCGGCGGCGGGGCGGACACGCCCGGCGAGCCCCACGGCCAGGCCCAGCACGGCCACGGCGGCACCCCACACGATGATCGCGTTGACGACGGCCAGGCCCTGACGCTCGACGCGGGAGACCCAGCCGGAGAAGACGCCGCCCAGCACGGTGCCCACCGGCATCGCCGCGAACAGCAGCGCGTACACGATCCCGCCGTCCACGGGCCCGCCGAAGTTCTCGTGGGCGATCTCCGGGAACAGGATCCGCGGCATACCGAACACCATCGCGATGATGTCGACGACGAAGCTCATGAGCAGCACGTGGTGCAGCCGCAGATAGCGGAAGCCGTCCAGGACGCTGCGCAGGCCGGGGCTGGCGATCGCATTCTCCGGCACCAGCGATGGCAGGCGCACGACCGCGTAGAGCGTCGCGAAGAGGAAGACGCTGTCGATGAGGTAGAGCCACGCGAAGCCCACGAGCGGGATGAGCGCGCCGCCCATCAGCGGCCCCACGATCGCGCCGGCCATGACGACCGTCATGTTGAGGCTCGTGGCGCTGGGCAGGAGGTGCATGGGCACGATCCGGGGCAGGATAGCGGTGCGGACGGGCTGGTTGACGGCGAAGAACGACTGCTGGAGGGCGAAGATCGCCAGCAGCAGCCAGACGCTGTCCAGCGCCAGTGCGGCCTGCACCCAGAAGAGCACCGCCGTGCCGATGAGGCCCGCCGTCGTGATGAGCAGCAGGGTGCGCCGGTCCATGGCATCCGCCAGCGCCCCGCCCCACAGACCGAACACGACGAGCGGGACCAGGCCGAAGATGCCCGTGAGGCCCACCATCGCGGACGACTCCGTGATCGAGTAGATCTGCGCGGGCACCGCGACGACGGTGAGCTGTGCACCGATCGACGTGATGATGTTCGCCTGCCACATCCGGCGGAAATGCGGGTGCGTGAGCGGACGCGTGTCCGCGAAGAGGGCGCGCAGGCGGGCGAGCCGGGGAGGGCGAGGGGTCACAGGGGTCGATTGTGTCAGAGGAGGACGAGCAGGACGCCGCCGGTGATGAGGGCGACGCCCAGTGCGCTCACCCACGTGAAGGGCTCCTGGAACAGGAGGCGGCCCAGGATCGCGGTGAGGACGACGCCCACGGCGGACCACACCCCGTAGGCGATGCCCAGCGGCATCCCGGCGGCCAGCACGAGGGCGAGCAGCCCGAACGCGCCCGCGTAGAGGACGGCGACCGCCGCGTACCACCAGCGGGAGCCCACGGCCCCCATCCGCAGCGACAGGGTGCCGCTCACCTCCAGCACGATCGCGCCGGACAGCAGGAGCGCGGCCGTCACAGCTCCACCGTGTCCCGGGCCCGGCGGGTGTGGGAGCTGCCCAGCTCCACGAGGAGGACGCCCGCGGCGATGAGCACGATGCCCATACCCATGAGCGGGGTGAAGGGCTCACCGAACAGCACGGCGGAGCCGATCGCGGTGAGTGCGACGCCCGCCGCCGCCCACGTCCCGTACGCGACGCCCAGGGGCACCCCCAGGCGCAGGACTCCGCTGAGCAGGACGAAGGCACCGGCGTAGGCGATGCCGGTGATCGTGTAGAGACGCGGATCGTCGAGGGCCGCCTTCATGGAGATCGACCCCGTCACCTCTGCGAGGACCGCCGCCAGCAGCAGGAGCCATCCGCGCAGGCGCGGGTTCATCGGTCGTCTCCGCGCGCGGCGGGGAGCGACGAGCAGGGCATGCGGCGAATCTATCAGCGCGGTCCCGGCGGTCGCGTCCCCGTCCGGAGCGTCTCACGCCACACCCGCGAGACGTGGCTCACCTCCGGACATGGAACAATCGGCGGCATGGTTGAGCACGACACGGAGACGTCGACGCCCCTCTCCGATGCGGCCCGCAGGCTGGCCGGACTCCGTCCCCGCAGGCGCACGGACACGGACGCGCAGTCGCCGTACTGGCACTTCACGCGCGAGCAGTGGTCCCGCCTGGCCGACTCGACCCCGCTGCCCCTGACCGCGTCGGATGTCGCCCGGCTGCGCGGCCTGGGCGAGCGCATCGACATCGAGGAGGTGGAGACCATCTACCTCCCGCTGTCCCGCCTGCTCAACCTGTACTCCGCCGCCCGCGGGCAGAAGCACGAAGTCACCCGGGAGTTCCTCTCCCCCCTGGCGGACGAGGGATTCGAACCCGCGTCCAAGCGCACGCCCTTCGTCATCGGCGTGGCCGGGTCCGTCGCGGTGGGCAAGTCGACGACCGCACGCCTGCTGCGAGAGATGCTGGCGCGCTGGTCGGACACCCCCCGCGTCGAGCTGCTCACGACCGACGGCTTCCTGTTCCCCAACGCAGAGCTGGCCCGCCGCGGCCTCAGCGGCCGCAAGGGCTTCCCGGAATCCTACGACCGGCGCAGCCTGCTGCGCTTCCTGGCCGCCGTGAAGTCCGGAGCGCCGGAGGTCCGCGCCCCCGTCTACTCGCACCACACGTACGACATCGTCCCCGGCGCCAGCATCACCGTCCGCCGCCCGGACATCCTCATCGTCGAGGGCCTCAACGTCCTCCAGCCGCCCCGCCCGCGCGCGGACGGGAAGGTGGGCGTCGCCGTGAGCGACTACTTCGACTTCTCCATCTACGTCGATGCGAGTGCGACCGATGTCCGGTCCTGGTACATCCGCCGCTTCCTCCGGCTCAAGCACGGAGCGTTCCAGGACCCCGACTCGTTCTTCCACCGGTACTCGGAGCTGACGGACGCGGAGGCCCGCGTGCTGGCCTCGGAGATCTGGGACTCGATCAACTCCCCCAATCTCCACGAGAACGTCATGCCGTCGCGGGGACGGGCGGACCTGCTGCTGCGCAAGGCCTCCGACCACTCCGTCGCACGGATCCAGCTGCGCAAGCTCTGATTCCGCGTTCTCTGGCTCCGCACTCTCTGATTCCGCGCGGCTGAGCGGGTCCTCCGCGTCTGAGCGGGTCCCCCGCCTCTGCCCACCTGCGAGTACGCTTCGAACGAGCGCGCGTGGGAATGCGCGAGGCCGTCCGCGGGTTGAGGTGTGGTGGTCGACGCGCGCGCGACGCGGCGCTCCCACCCCTCTCACATTCCTCGTCGCCTCACCCGCGGGAGCCCCATGAGCACGATCAGTCCCCACATGATGATGCGCCGTCAGGTGCGCAGCCACCGCGACGGCGGTTCGACGAACGATGTGACTGTCGACCGCCCCACCCTCCGCCGCATCCTGGGCTTCGCCGCACGGCAGAAGCACCT
>DYUK01000055.1 GCA_020743695.1 Brevibacterium senegalense
CCCCAGCCGGGCCAGCAGCCCCACCCGGGCCAGCACCAGCCGCACCCCGGGCAGTTCCAGAACCCGGGCCAGGTACGACCGCACCCCGGCCAGCCACACCCCGGCCAGCCACAGCGCCAGCCGCACCCCCACCAGCCCCAGTGGCAGGGTCAGCCGGGAGCACCCGGCATGGGGGCCTCGGCGGTGGCGATCCAGCAGAGCCCGGCCGGTGCGGTCGACGGCTCGTGGACGACGCAGTTCTCGCTGGGTGCCAACCAGGTCGACCCGCTGCGCACGCGCAACATCATCCTCCTGGTCGTGGGGATCCTGCTGACGCTGGGGCTGGGCGGCTTGTTCCTCCTCATCATCCTGTTCCAGTCGATCGCGTTCTCCGGGGTGGGGTTCATCATCCTGCTCATGTCGAGCATCCCGCTGCTGGCGATCTTCGGCACGATCCTGCTGCTGGACCGGTGGAAGCCGCAGCCCGTCGTCCTCCTGCTGTCCTGCGTGCTGTGGGGCGCGGTCGCCTCCGTCATCCTCACACTCGTGGGGCAGCTCATCTTCGGTGCCGCCACCTACGCGCTCACGGGCATCGACACGTCGACGCCGTTCATCAGCGCGGTCATCCTGGCGCCGCTGTTCGAGGAGACGACCAAGACGGTCTTCCTCGTCGCGATCGTGCTGGCGGCCCGCCGGTTCTTCGAGGGCCCGCTGGACGGCTTCATGTACGGCTCGCTCATCGGCGCCGGATTCGCCTTCACGGAGAACCTCCTCTACCTCAACGGCGCGTACAGCGAGGCGCAGGCGCAGGGCCTCATCACGCTCTTCTTCATGCGCTGCGTCATGAGCCCGCTGCTGCACTCGAGCTTCAGCGCGCTGGCCGGTCTGAGCATCGGCTTCGCCGCGCGCCGCGGCCAGTGGTGGATGACCGCCCTCATGTGGATCCCCGGCCTCATCGCGGGCATGATCCTGCACGGCGTGTGGAACGCGGCGGCCAGCCTGCCGCTGTCGCCGGTGGGCAGCCTGCTGCTCATGCTGGGCCTGTCGATCGCGGTCGCGCTCTGCTGGTGGGGCACCGGCTTCTTCCTCTGGTACCGGGAGACGAAGACGGCGCGCGACGCGCTGATGCGCTACGCGAGCGCCGGCTGGCTGTCCGAGGCCGAGGCCCGGATGCTGGGCACCTGGAAGGGCCGCCGCGCCGGCCGACGCTGGGCCACCGGCCCCGCCCGCCGGCACATGAAGGCGATGATCCGCGTCGCCGCCAGCCTGCCGACCACCCGTGACCGGGTCGAGGCCGGCGTGGGCGGGCAGACGGAGAAGGAGTACGAGGTCTTCCTCCTCAACCGCCTCTCCGCCGAACGCAAGATGATGATGAGGGCGATGGGCCTGGCCGCATAGTGACCGCCCTGGACATCGCCCTCAGCGTCTTCCTGGTCCTGTCCGCCGCCGCCGGCTGGTCGCAGGGCCTGGTCGCCGGTGTCAGCACGGTCATCGGGTTCGTCCTGGGTGCGGTGGCCGGTCGCCTGCTGGGCCCCGTGCTGGCCTCCTTCCTGCTGGAGCGCGACATCGTCGCCGAGGCCGGAGCCGCCAACGCCGCCAGCCTCCTCCCGCTGGTGCTGGGGGTGGGGCTGGCCGTGGGCGGCGGCTGGGTGGGCACGACCCTGCGGTCCGCGCTGGGCGAGGGGCTGGGCCGCCGGGCGGACGCCCTGGGCGGTGCCCTCACCGGTGCGCTCGCCTTCGTCCTCGTCGTGTGGCTGGTGGCCGGCTGGGTGCGGACCACACCTCTCGTGGGCCCCAATTCCGCAGTCGCGGAATCCCGCGTCATCGCCGCCCTGGACCGGGTCGCCCCCATCTCCTCCGCCGAGGCCGTGGGCGCCATCGCGCAGGCGCTGGCCGCCAGCGGGTTCCCGCAGGTGTTCAGCGGTGAGGAGAGCATCCGGTCCGTGGGCGAACCGGACCCCGCGATGGTCGAGGTGGGCCGTGAGGTCGAGGACAGCACGGTGAAGGTGACGACGACCGCGACCCGCTGCTCCGCGCTGCAGTCCGGGACCGGCTGGGTCTTCGAGGACGACCTCGTCATGACGAACGCGCACGTGGTGGCGGGTTCGACGAATCGGATCGTCCAGGTGGGCGGTGCGGGGCGGCCGTACGCGGCGGAGATCGTGCTGCTGGACCCGGCGCGGGACATCGCCGTGCTCCGGGTGCACGACCTGGACGCGGAGCCGCTGGACCTGGGCGAGCGGCTGGGGACGGACGACGACGCGGTGGTCGTGGGCTACCCGGAGAACGGTCCCTACACGATCTCCCCGGCGCGCGTGCGCGAGGCCGTGACCGCACGGGGACTGGACATCTACGACGAGTCCGAGGTGGTCCGCGAGGTCTACGCCCTCCGCGCGGTCGTGCGCTCCGGCAACTCCGGCGGACCGGTCCTGGATGAGCAGGGCCGCGCCGTGGGACTCGTCTTCGCCCGGTCCGGGGAGGACGACGAGACCGGCTACGCGCTCACGCTCGCGGAACTGGACGAGGCGCTGCAGGTGGGCACGGACGCGTCACCGGTGGCCTCGGGAGGCTGCTCGACGACGGGGTGACCGGCGCTCCC
>DYUK01000056.1 GCA_020743695.1 Brevibacterium senegalense
AAGTCCCTCCTCGTCGTCCACCAGCGGTCCGAGACCCCCGATGCCATCGTGGACGACCTGGTGGGTGCCGGCGCGGACCTCGTCATCACCACCGGTGCGCACGAGTCCTCGATCAGCAGCGTCCGCGGCAGGACCGTCGTCCGACTCACCGCGGACGTTCCGGGGAGTGCGCCGCACGAGGGCGACGAGGAGACCCTGCAGTGGGACCTGCGGCTCTCCCGCAGCGCATCCGCGAAGAACCGGCTCCTGCTCCACCTGGACGCGCGTGCGGTGACGCAGACGGGCGGCCGCCCGCTCACGTCCGACGAAACGGCCCGGATCTACACCGACGCCCTGCAGGAGTCCGATCGGACGCAGCAGTTCCTCGAACTCGTCGACGGCTGGGCGGACGAATCGGCCGGCCACCTGACCGTGGACCTCACGGCGTCCGGGGCACTCGAGCTCCCTCCGCTCCCACCCGCGTCCGTGCAGGCGGGCTGGGAGGGTTCCTCCGCACGCTTCGACGTGGATCCCAGCCTGCTGGCGACCCCGCGGATCCTCCGCAGCGAGCTCACGCGACGCGGATTCCGGGTGAAGGCGCCCACGGCCAACTACACGCACGCGCAACGCTCAGACGACACGATCGACTACTACTTCAGCAACAGCCACCGCGCACCCCAGACGGCCGTGCGGGCCGCCGCGGACAAGGGCGTCGCCCGCGCGATCCTGGCCCGCGCGGGCGTCCCCGTCGCCGACGGGCACTTCTTCTCCGACCGCGCGCGGATCGCTGACGCGGAGGCCCTGCTGGGGACGCTGGGCGCGGTCGTCGTCAAGCCCGCGGACGCGGGCCACGGGAACGGGGTGACCGTGGGTGTGCGCACGGCCCAGGAGCTGCGCACCGCGTGGGGCACGGCCTTCAACATCGCGCGCTCCGGAGTCCTCGTCGAGCGGCACGTCACCGGGGTCGAGGCGCGCTTCATGGTCGTGGGAGACACGTGCGTCTCCGTGTCCTGCGCCCGCCCGCCGCGCATCGTGGGCGACGGCCGGCAGACGATCCGGCAGCTCATCACCGCGCTCAACGACGTGAGGCGCGGCAACCCGCTCCTCGTCTCGCGCCCCCTCGTCCTCGACGGGGACCGCATCGAGCGGATGCGCGCGCACGGCTTCACCCCCCTCACCGTGCTGCCCGCCGGACACGAGTACGACGTCGCGACGGACTCGAGCTGGTACGGCGGCACGACGACCCAGGACATCACCGACGAGGTCCACCCCTCCTACACGGACGCAGCGGTCCGGGCGGTCCGCGCGATCCCCGGACTCGCCGTCGCCGGCCTGGACGTCATCATGGAGGATTTCACGCAGCCGGCGGACCGGAGCCCGTTCGCGGTCCTCGAGGTCAACAGCCAGCCGGGGCTGGGGCTGCCCCACTTCCCGATGATCGGTGCGGCGCGGAACCCTGCCGGCGCGATCATCGATGCGGACCTCGCCCCGCGCAGGTCCGCCGACTTCAGCGCCGTTCCGGCCCCCGGCACGGTGCCGGGTCCGCGACCGGCCGCGCCGCACGCGACGACGGCCGCGATCGGTGCGGAGCTCGAGCGTCTGGGCTTCGACCTCGACTGGTTCGCCGACGACTACCTCCACGCGCACCGGGACGGGATCTCGACCGCGGTGTGGAAGACGTACACGACGCTGTCCGGCAAGTCCGCGGCCAGCGCCGCGCAGCACGCGGCGCTCTCGCACCGTCTGCTCGCACGTGCCGGCGTCGCCGTGCCGCGGTCGTGGAAGAGCTTCAACCGCGATGCGACTGCCGCACGGTTCCGCAACGGTCGTGACGCGCTCGCGTACGCCGCGACCCTCTCCTCCCCCGCGCTGCAGGCCGCGAACAGGGACTACGTCCCCGTCGACGCGACGGACGAGGAGGCGTTCCGCTCCGTCTGGCACCGCGTGGGCCGGTCCGGCAGGCGTGGGGTCGCCGTCGCCGAGGCCCCGGTCGGCGCACGTTTCCACGTCCTCGTCATGCACGACGCGGCACGCTCCGTCCGCCCCGTCTCCGCCGAGGCCCGCAGCGCTCTCGCGGTGCACCCCAGCTACCTCGAGGTCGCACGCCGCGCGTGCGCGGCGTTCCGCGGACTCGAGCTCGCAGAGGTCGTCCTGCACCTCGAGGACCCCGCCGCGCCGGCCGCGCCGGGCAACCACGTCGTCTCCGCCGTGCGGACCACGCCGGACCTGCGGAAGCACCAGGCCATCGTCGAATCCGAGGGGCGCAGCGTCTTCCAGGAGTTCGCGGAGGGTCATGTCGAGCAGCTCCTCGAGGAGCTGGGACACGACTGAGAGCGACCGGGCGCACCGCCTCCGTTCGCATCCACCTCACGTCCACCTCGATGCGGTAGGAATGCACCATGCCGATCGACTCCTTCCCCCAGACAGCACCGTGGTCGCCCGCCGCACCCGTGGGGACCGCGACGCTCGAGATCCACGGGGCGGAGGCCCCGGACGACCTCGTCATCCGCATCGACGGCACGGAACTGCGCGACGACACCCCTGCGGCGCACCTGCAGCCGGGACTCACGGGGATCACCGTGCCGTTCCAGGACGGGACCACGCGCACGGTGCACATCCTCACGTCCCCGGCGGACGCGCCTGCGGACGATTCCGCTGAGGCCCGCCGCTCCTGGAGGGACCGCATCGCGCACGCACGATCGCTGACGGACGACGCCCTCACGATCGTCGTCCGTCCGCTGCCGCACCGGCAGAACGGGGACGAGCCCGCCCCGTCGCACACCTCCGTCTTCGCACGGCAGGCGGTCCGTGCCGGGGCGCACCTCATCCTCCACACGCGCGCGGACGCGGATCCGCACGTGGAGGTCGTCCGGGAGAGCCTGTCCGTCATCGGCGGACGCGTCTCGATCGACCTGCACCCCACGGGCTCCCGCGTCCGCATCGCCGCCCCCGGACCGCAGACGGACACCGACGCCCTCTACACCCGGATGCTCCGCTCCGCCGCGCGTCCCGCCGCCGTGCTGCTGGCCGTCGATCCCACGGACGACGGCGGCTTCCGGGTCGAGCTCGATGCGCTGCACCGCGCTCCTGCGCTCCTCCACCGGCAGGGACTCGGATCGACGATGACCGTGTGGGAGGACGAGCCCCAGGAGCTGCGCTTCGATCGCGCCGTGCCCGCACGCATGGTCATGTGGGAGCGCGAGCTCACGCGTCGCGGTGCCACGGTCCACACGGTCGGCACCCGCCTCCTCTTCGGGGCAGGGCCCACCGGCGCGCCCTACCTCGTGCACGTGACGGAGACCGACCGCACCGGCATCCCCGGCTGCGTCGCGACGGGCAACAAGAGGATCGCGCGGACGCTCCTGCAGAACGCGGGGGTCCGCATCGCCCAGGGCCGGTACTTCCGTGTCAGCAGGCCCGTCGAGGAGGCGCTGACCCTGCTGGAGCAGCACGCGTCCCTCGTCGTCAAGCCCGTCGACGGCCATGCGGGGCTGGGCGTCACCGTGGGGGTGAGCACCCCGGAGGAGCTGCGTGCGGCCTGGCGGGCGGCGGCGGACCACACCCGGGTCGGCATCCTCGTCGAGGAGCAGTTCGTCGGTGAGGACGTGCGCGTCTCCGTCGTCGACGGGATCGCGCGTGCGGCCAATCAACGCGTGCCCCCACAGATCGTGGGCGATGGGACCAACACGATCCGCGATCTCATCAACGCGAAGAACCGCAGCCGGTACGACAACATCCACCTGCACGCGAAGCCCGTCCACCTGACCCCGCACCGCCTGTCGCGACTGGAACGGGCCGGTCTCTCGCCCCTGTCCGTCCTCCCGGCCGGCCGGACCCTCGTGATCGACCACAAGGCGAACCTGGCGACAGGGGGCGACCCCGCCGACGTCACGGACACGATCCACCCGTCCTATCTGCGCGTCGCGGAGCGCGCGGCCTCCGCCTTCCCCGGCCAGGGGATCGTGGGGGTCGACCTCCTCATCGCAGACCTCGCACGGCCTGCGGACGACGACTCCCACATCGTCGTCGAGGCCAACTCGTTCCCGGACATCGCCTCCCACGGCACCGCCTACACGGGGACGCCCCAGAACGTCGTCGGCCCGGCGGCGGACCTCCTCCTCTCCCCGGCGCCCGCACTGCCGCGCATCCGTCGCAGGACCGCGCCCGCACCTGTGGACGACCCCACGTCCGCCGCCCTGCTCGCGGCGGAGATGACCGCACGCGGATTCACGATCGGATGGTTGACCCGGAGCCTGTTCTTCGCGACCGGGCACGGGATGACCCTGGGCTTCGAGCGGGCGATGACGGACAGGACGTCGCAGGCCGCACGCCGCGTCCTCCAACGGGCGGTACAGCGCCGGCAGGTGCTCGAGGTCGCGGGCCTGCCCCAGCCGGACGCCCAGACCTTCGGTCCGCTGAGGTGCGGAGCGGCCTGGCGGCACGCGCGGAAGCTGGGGACCGCCACCGTGCAGTTCGGCGGCCGCGCGCCCCTCGATCTGCAGGGGATGTCCCGCGACGAGTTCGAGGCGGCGTGGTCCGCCCATGCCCCGGCCATCCGGTCGCATCGGGCCACCGTCGCGGTCCGGGCCCCGGGCGACAGGTACGGAGTCCTCGTGGTGCACGGCAGGGTGCTGGGGGTCCGGCGCCTCGACCGGACAGGGGCGCCCACGGCCTCCGCGTCCCTCCACCGCTCCTACAGAAGGCTCGCCGCGGACGCCGCGCGCGCCTTCGCGGGCGCCGACATCGTCACGGTGTCGCTCATCGTCCAGGACGCGCGGACACCTGCGACGGCCGGGTCCGTCGTCGTCGAGCACGTCGGCATCGACCCCGACCTCGTCGCGTTCGCGGATGACGAGAAGGCCCGGGTCCGCCTGGTCCGGCGGATCGTCGACCTGCATCTGGGCGGCACGCGCCCCGCACCGGAACGGGTGGGCGCGTGGAACGAGGGAGCGGCAGGCGCACGGACGCGCGGCCGGGCGCTCCTCCCCCGCGTGGGAGCGGTCGTGCGACGGGCGCGCCGGGCGCTGTCCCGATGAGGTGACGGCCCGCCCCACCGCTCGCGGGGGGCTACAGGACGGCGAAGCCCACGGACAGCGGGCCCGTCCAGGGGGCGGGATCGTCCAGGACGGTTCCGTCCGGCAGTCCGAAGGGCTCCCGCAGGATTCCGACGAGTTCGTCGACGAAACCGCGGCACGTCTCGACATCCTCACCGGCGACGACGACCGTGACCGGGCCGTCCTTGGGGCGACGCAGCACCCCGGAGACGCCGTGCGCGGCGGCACGCCACAGCACCTTCCGTCGCGTCACGCGCCGAAGCTGGGTCGAGGCGGTCGGGGGGAACGTCCACACCAGTCGCACCGGCAGACCGTGGTCCGGCAGCGGGGAGAGTGTGACCGCGGAGGCGCGACGCGCCAGCAGAGTCTGCTGCACGGTGTCGAGCGACAGGGTCAGCTGCGCGTCTCCCGGGCGGCCGGGACGCGGATGATCGGGGAAGAAGTGATCCATCATGGCACCGGGCACGTCCGCGCCCCGTCCCTGCGAGGTGTACATGTTGAGCGGGATGTGCGGTCGGGAGTTCATCTCGAGGATCGCGAACCCACCGGATCCCGCCCGGTCGTGGATGAAGTCGATCCCCGCGATGTGGGTGTTCGGCATCGCGGCCAGGGCATCGACCGCGGCCTGCCGCAGTGCGTCCGGCAGGTCGTCCAGCACGTCGACGGTGTCGCCTCCCAGCGACGAACTCGCATTGCGCGCCAGTCGGACGGTCCGGCCCTCCGGGGGCACGGACTCCCACGTGAGCCCCTGCTCCTCCAGCAGCGCGTCCGTGTCGGAGTCGCGCGGGGCCGGGCCGGACGACAGATAGGGATTCTTCTTCCGCAGAGCCGTCTTCCGCGTGAGGAGCGCATCGACCGTGCTGACGCCGTCCCCCACGATGTGGGAGGTCACCCGGTGCGTCGCGGCGACGACACGACCGCCCACGACGAGCACCCGGTAATCGTCGCCCTCGATGTGCTGCTCGATGATGACCGACCGGTCCGGATAGTCCGCGACCAGACTGCGGTAGTGGCGGATGAGGTCGCGCAGGGACCTGATCCCCGCGTACACGCCGAAGCCCATCGAGCCGCTGCCGGGTTTGATGACGAGGGGGAAGCCGATGTCGTCCGCGTGTGCGGCGAGCTGGTCGTCCGTGAGCGCGGTGTCGGTGATGAGCACGGCCCGCGGCACCGGGATGCCGCGTTCGCCCAGGATCCGCTTCGCCTCCCATTTGTCGTCGAGCCGCGCGTGGTCCTCGGGCGGAGTGAGCGAGTCAGGACGCGAGCAGTCGAACGCGATCCGCCGCTGCCCGTCGGATACCGTGTACCGGTGGAGGTCGGCGCGCGTGTAGGTCACCTCGAGTCCGCGGCGCCAGGCCTCCAGCGCCAGGCAGAAGCTAGACAGGCGGCCGCCGCCGAACGCGGAGCGGACGATGTCGGCGGAGAAGCCCTCCGGCCAGACGGGTTCTGCGGTGTTCACGTGCACGGACATCCCTCAGATCACCCGCCCGAAGACCGGGAAGACGACCTTCTTCTCCAGGTCGACGGCCCCGGCGGCCTTGAACAGAACGATGTCGATCGGTGACACCTCCGCATGCAGGGCGGCGGCCAGATCCTCGAAGCTCGCGTGGTGGTGCACCTCGATCCCGTGGCCGTGGAGCCGCTGCGCGGCCAGCTGCATCCCCGGGCCCGAGCAGATGACGAGGTCGACGGGATACCGGGCGAGCATGTCGCCCACGGCCCGGTGGTTCTCATCGAAGCGGTCGCCCTGCTCGCCCATGTCGCCCAGCACCGCGATCCGCCGGCCACCGGGCTCGATCGGGATCTCGCACAGTGTCTCCACCCCGGACTCCAGCGAGATCGGGTTCGAGTTGTACGCATCGACCAGGAGGGAGTACCCGCCCGCCTCGACGAGGTTCTGGCGCGTGGAGGAGGGGCGGTAGCGCGAGATGCCCGCGATGATCGTCTGTGCGGGTATGCCGGCCTCGCGGCCCGCCGCGAAGACCCCCAGCGCATTGCTGACGTTGTGCATGCCCCGGCTCCCGACCACCGCCGGGTGCACGCCGTCCGGACCGACGATCTCGAACTCGAGGGAGTCGCCCACGCGCCGGATGTCCCGCGCCCGGTAGTCGACCTCGCGGTCCTCGATGCTGTAGCGGACGGTCCGGACAGCGGGCCGCTGCGCGCGCAGATGCGGATTGTCCTCGTTGAGGATCAGAGTGCCGTCCGGCCCCATGCCCTCGATGATCTGCATCTTGCCCTCGATGATCGCCTCGAGCGACCCCATCTGCTCGAGGTGCGCCTCGCCGATGCTCGTGATGAGGCAGACGTCGGGGCCGATGACGGTCGAGAGCATCCGTGCCGCGCCGGGCGAGCCGCCGTGCACCTCCTGGATGTAGGCCTCGTCGTCCGGTGACAGCTTCTGCACGACCAGACCGGCCGTGCGCATGGTGTTGTAGTTGCCCTCGACGTGGAGGGTCCTGAAGTGCCGGTCGAAGACCTCTCCCAGCATCTCCTTCGTCGTCGTCTTCCCCGCCGTGCCCGTGACGGCCACGGTGAAGGGCGAGTACCTGCGACGGACCGCGGACATGAGGTCGCACATGGCCGTCCAGGGATCCTCGACGAGCAGCGTGGGGAGCTCCGGATGCGGCTCCTCGGACACGGTCATGAGTGCGCCCGCCGCCACCGCCGCGTCGATCGTGATCTCATCGAAGTTGCGACCGTGCGTGGCCCGCTTCGCCAGCACGGCCACGCAGCCCGGCGCCAGGTCGTCGGGACGCAGGACGATGCTGTGCACCGCCTCGTCCACGGCCGCACCCAGGGTCCTCCTGTCCGCGGCGGTGAAGTCGACGCCCAGCTGCTGCGCGATCTGGGCGGGTGTCATCTGCGGTCGGTAGTGGGAGTGGATGCGCACCCGGCGGGACCCGTCCAGCCCGATGCCGTCGCCCAGGCGCGATGCGACCCGTGCGGGGCCGGCCCCGAACTGCTCCTCGTCGTAGTCGTCCAGGAACGACTCGTGCGCCGGAACCACGGGCCCGCGGGCGCCGCGGAAGGTGTGGAAGCGCTGGAGCGGGATGTACGAGTCGTCGACCTCGACACCGCCGTCCTCCCGCGGCCGCACGACGATCCGCAGCAGCGCCGAGGCCGTCTCCTCTCCCGTGCCGGAGCCCGCCATGAGCGTGCCCAGGCCGGTGGCGACCGGCACGGTGCGACCGTCCGCCGTCCGATGGGAGACGTACGCGGAGACGACGCCCGGCAGGGTGCACACGACGTAGTCGGCACCGCATTCGGCCATGGTCTCCGCCGCCGCGAGCCGGTCGGCGCGCTTCAGCTGCGTGCCGGTCGCGCGGCAGTCGAGGTAGCTGAGGACGAACTGCGCCCCCGCCTCGCGGACCTCCCGGATCGTCTCGCGCACGCGGTCCTCGTCCAGCACGTTGAGGAGCTGGTCCGCGCCCTCGCCGGTGATGACCTCGCGGACCCGGTACTCGTTGACCGTGTGCGAGAGCACTGCGATGCGGACCCCGTTGACGTCGAAGACCGGGGTCTTGGCCCGTCCCAGGCCGCTGGGCACCACCCCGTTCTCGCGCACCGCGCGCTCGGTGGCGGCGATGCCGCGCACCCCGCCGTCCAGGTTGTACGGGTGCGCCAGTGCGAGGCAGTCGAAACCGGCGTACCGCAGTGCGTCGACGTACTCCGACCGCGCATTCGTGTAGTGCTTGCCCACGTACCGCTTGGGCAGGGTCGACATGGTCGGGAACCCGTCGGCCACCATGGTGCCCAGGCTGCCCACCGCCAGATCCGCCTGGTCGAGCAGCGGCCGCAGGTGGCGGAAGTGCGTGCGGAACTCGTACGCGCCACCGGCATGGGCGTTCCGCTCCAGTGTCCGGTCGTACGTGAGCGATCCGCCGCACAGGAGCACGGCCTCGCCGCGGGCATGGTCGCGTGCGCGCCGCCAGACGCCGTCCTCCGCGTCGAGCACGAAGCAGTCGTCCTCGTCCGTCCCCTGCTCGCGCTGCACGGCGAACGGGGGCTCCCGGAGGGAGTACTCCTCGATGAGGTCGTCGTCCTCGCCGGTCGTCCGCGCGGGCGCGCGCCGGGCGACGGCGGGGCCGCCCGTGTGCTCCAGCCGGGTGTACTGACGCCCCATCGTCGTCTCGATCCGCCGGATGTCGGACTCCGCCTCGACCGGGCTGCAGTCGTACGCGCCGTCCCGCAGCGACGAGCACGGCACCACGCGCGAATAGCCGCGGAACTGCCGGCTCGTGAGGATCCGGCAGGGGGTGTAGCCGTCGCCTGCGATGACGACGCGCCCCTCCGGGTCGCGGGTGAGGGTCAGGGAGGCGACGAACGTGTCGTCGGTGATCGGCTTGTGGCGGGTGATGTCGGAGAGGAAGTTCCCGCCCGAGTACACGACCGGGACGCGCCGCCCGTCACGGGACCGCAGGACCGTGTAGGGCTGCGGGCAGTGCGAATGCGAGCCGAAGACGTAGTCGGCTCCCGCATCGACGACCATCTGCGCGAAGTCGGCCTGCCGCTTCGAGACCTGGTCGGTGTACTCGCGGCCCCAGTGGCAGTACGCGAGGACGAATTCCGCACCGGCCGCCTTCGCGGCGGCGATGTCCGCGGAGACCCGGTCCGGGGCGAGCGGGCTCGCGAACGTCTCCAGTCCCTCGTCGGTGAAGTTCGCCTGCTTCATCTTCTGCCGCGCGGGGTCCAGGTGCGCGACGACGGCGATGCGCATGCCGCGGATGTCGAACAGGAGGTACCGGGACTCCGCCCGGTGGGCGTACATGCCGCCGTGGATGAGCTCGGCGCGGTTGAGCGCGGCGAGCGTCTCGAGCACCCCCTTCGTGCCCGTGTCGTACATGTGGTTCTGCGCGTTCATGACGACGTCGAAGCCCGCATTGCGGACTGCGGAGAGGAACGCCGGCGGCGCATTGAGGTTGGGCCGGTCCTCGACGTAGCGGGACCGGTGCATGAACTCGTACGACGGGGCCACCATCGCCTCGAGGTTCCCGATCGAGAGGTCCGCCGGGCGCAGGAGCGACTCGATGTCGTCGAACGCCCCCTCGAACCCGTAGCCGCCGTCGCGCTGTGCCCAGTGCTGCTGGAAGATCCCGCACATGAGGTCCCCGACCATCGTGATCGTCACGTCACCGGCTCCCGGGTCCTGAGCGGGGCGGTAGACCTCGCCGTCGCGCACGAAGCGGCTGGGGTCGGCCGGTGGTGCGGCAGCGGACGTCTCGTCGCGTGCGATCTCGTGCGTGGGCGGCCGCACCTCGTAGCGGTCGACGAAACCGCGCAGCTCGTCCGGGGACGCCAGCAGGTCCTCGACCGTCGTGCCCTCCGTGCTGCCGAAGGCGGAGGTGATCTCCCGGTCCGGGGCCTCAGCGGTCACGACGGTGCGGGAGTACCGACGCGCGTAGTCGAGCGCCGCGGATCCGTCCACGCCGACGATCGCCGTGCGCTCGTCGAAGACCTCCGCGCCGAACTCCTGTGCGCTCTCCGGGACCCGCAGGCGCGTGAGTGCGGCGCAGCCCGCGAAAGCGCGGTCGCCGATGCCGGTCAGCTTGGAGTGCAGCCACACCGCTCCCAGCGAGCGGCAGCCCTCGAACGTCGACGCCGCGATCTCCGTCACCAGGAACGGGACGACGATGTGCGTGAGCGATGCGCACCCGCGGAAGGCCTCCTCGCCGATGTGCTCCAGCCCGGTGGGCAGCGCCTCCTCGACCATGCCGCGGTCGATGGCCAAGACGCTGCCGATCCCGCGCTTGACGTAGTGCGGGACGGATTCCAGGGCGGTGCAGTCGGCGAACGCGCGCCGGGCGATACGGGTGAGGTCGGCCGGCAACCACACCGTCCGGAGGCCGGAGCACCCGGCGAACGCCTCCGCATTCAGGACCTCGATGCCGGACGTCAGGTCGATCTCCTGGAGGCCGGTGCAGCCGGCGAAGGCCCCCGCTCCCAGCGTGTGGATCGACTCGGGCAGCGTCACGGACGTCAGGTCGGTGCGCCCGCGGAAGGCGTCCTTGCCGATGACGGTGACGGCGGTGCCGTCGACCTCCGCCGGGATTACGACCTCGGTGAGGCCCGCTGCCGCGCGCTCGACCTTGAGCCCGGACTCCGCCCGGCGGTATGTGATCCCGTCCCGGTCGAGGGTGCGGGGCGCAGCCGGGGCGGTGTCCGGTCCCTGCGACGAGCTGTCCCGTCGCGTCCCGTCTGCCTGCCGGGGCGCCGCGTCCGTGCGGTCGGCGCGGTCCGTCCGCTGCCGCGACTCGGTCCACCCGTCCACTCCGCGCTTCACGGTCCGGAGCGTCTTCGAAACGGTCCTGGTGACCCGGTGTCCCGGGGTCCTCGCGTCGTCAGTCACGACAGGGTCCTCTCCTGATCGGTCCCGTCACCGCTGGGGCAGCGAGATGAGGGTGCGGGGCGGGTTCACGTCGTAGCCGTGGAGCCGCTTCTTCTGCTCCAGCTTGTACAGCAGGTAGTCGATGATCTGCGGCGTCAGCTTGTCGATGCGCGGGAAATCGGGGAAGCGGTTGATCTCCGGCAGCTTGAACGAGTCCTCCGTGATCGCCAGGTCGAATCCCAAGTACTCGAGCTGCGGGATGCTCGCGGCCATCTCGAGCACCTTCTGCTTCGCGAGCTCCCAGTTGGGCATGACGCCCTCCATGAGCACGTCCGTGTCCGGATGCCGGGGACAGGGCACGACCCGGCCGCCGTCCAGCGCCTGCGCGTTGCCGTAGCGACCCGTCTCGATGTCGACCTCCACCAGCAGACCGCCGGCGGCCGTGTTGTCGACGAATCCGGACGCGGAGGATCCCACGCGGAGGTACGCGTTGCCGATCTCCGGGGTCACCCCGTCCTTCTTGAAGACGGTCATCCGCACGGTGTTGACCGACTGGGGGTAGATCTCCGCCAGCTCCGGGTGCATGAGGATGAATTCGGTGATGAGATACCGGTTCTGCGGGTCGGAGATGATCGCGATCACCTCCTCTCCCGTCGCGGGTTCCCCGTTGAGGGTGTATCCGCCGTCCTCGTAACCCAGACGGTAGAACCCGTCGCCGTGCGAGCCCTCGTCGGGCTTGAGGGCGAGGATGCCCTTGTCCCGGGCCAGGCGGAGGACCTCGTCGAAGGAGTCCCCGTACCCGTCGGGCCGGTCCATCATGGGGATCAGATGGGCCTGACCGTTCCGCTGACTCGTGTAGTAGTAGTAACCCGGCAGGTACTCGTTGAACTCCGCCGCCACGTACTTGATGCTGATCTTGTCTTCCAGCCAGTACTTGTACTTCTTGTTGATGTGCCGCAGCCAGCGGTACTCGAAGTCGGAGATGAACTGCGTCCGGTTCTCCGGCGTGATGCCGTACTGCGGGATGCGGTACGACAGGAAGCCGTTCCGGTAGGCCCAGAATTTGGTCCGCAGCGGCACCCCGTTGCGCTGCAGCAGGTCCTTCGCCATGTCCTCGAGCCAGCGCACGGACTGGTAGGGCACCAGGCCTGCCGGGTAGAGCGCACGGGCAAAGCTGCGTCGGATGCGCAGCTTGGCATTGTGGAACCACCGGGTGACGCGGGCGCGCAGCGTGTGCGTGCGCTCCCGCTTCTTCTCGACGTGCTCCCGCAGGAACGCCACCGTCGCGGGCAGGTAGGGGTACTCCCTGTTGTAGCGCGGCGTCGCGG
>DYUK01000057.1 GCA_020743695.1 Brevibacterium senegalense
GTGGAGCTAAGGGGATTCGAACCCCTGACCTCTTCATTGCGAACGAAGCGCTCTACCAACTGAGCTATAGCCCCGCAGCCACCCGGAGGTGACCGCTGCCGCCCGCAGGCGACCGCTCTATACTACTGCGACCGCGCGTGCGCGCCAAATCGAGCGGTGCCCATGAGACGCACGTCGCAGCCGGCCCCTCAGCTGTCGCCCGTGGGCGCGATCCGATAGGTCGCCGGCGTGCGCGACAGCTTCACCGGCGACGCGACGCCGCGGTACCCGTCCTCCATCTCGACGATCATCCCGCGGTGCCGGGTGTGCGGATGGTCCACCGCCTGCTGCGCATCGAGGATGGGCCCGGCCGGCACCCCGTCGGCCATGAGCGCCTCCCCCAGCGCGACCGCCTCGTACGACGCGAACGCCGCCTCGAGCTCCACCCGCAGCGCGTCCCGGTGTCCGTTCCGGTCCGCGTTCGTCGCGAACCGCGCATCACTCGCCAGCTCCGGCCGCCCGATCCGCTCGCACAGCCTCCGGAACTGACGGTCGTTGCCCACCGCCAGGAACACGTCGCCATCGCCGGTCGCGTACGTGGAGTACGGCGCGATGTTCGGGTGGTCGTTGCCGGTGCGCCCCGGTGCCCGTCCGGTCCCGAACAGATTGGGCATGTGCGGGTGCATGACGGACAGCGCGGAATCGAACAGGGTCGATTCGACCCTCTGTCCCCGCCCGGACACGCTGCGCTCGTGCAGCGCCAGGAGGATCCCGTTGACCGCGTTGAGCCCCGTGATCATGTCGACCGCGGGCATCCCGATCCTGGTGGGACCGGTCTCCGGCGTCCCGTTGACGCTCATGAGCCCGCTCATCGCCTGCGCGATCGCGTCGTAGCCCGGCATCCCGCCCAGCGGTCCGTCCTCCCCGAATCCGGTGATCGAGCAGTGGATGAGCCGCGGGAACTCCTCCCGCAGCGTCTCCTCGTAGCCCAGTCCCCAGTTCTCGAGCGTGCCGGGCCGGAAGTTCTCGACCAGCACGTCCGCCTCCGCCAGCAGCGCGCGCAGCTCCGCCCGCCCCTCGTCGGTCCGCAGGTCGATCGTGCGGACCTCCTTGTTCCGGTTGACGCCCGCGTAGTACCAGGCGACGCCGTCGCGGTAGAAGGGCGGACCCCACGCCCGCGTCTCATCGCCCTGCGGCGGCTCGAGCTTGATGACCCGCGCCCCGTGGTCGCCCAGGATCTGGGTGGCGTACGGGCCGCCCAGTACGCGGGACAGGTCGACGACCGTGATCCCGGCCAGACTGCCCGGTGGCTGCGACCCAGTCGCCGAGGCCGCTGCCGGGTCCGCGCTCACCGGTCACCGCCCAGCACGAGGTCGACGTAGCCCTCCGCCTGCTCCTGCGTCACCGTCTCCTGCAGGACCAGTCGCGTCACGAGGTCGGCCGGATCCTCGACGACGCGCAGCGGGTCCTGCGGCTGCAGGCGGTGGCGGATCACCATCGCGGCGAGCACGACGCGGGTCCAGTCCCCCGTCTGCGCTCCGATCCGCACGCCCTCCCACGCGAGGAACACCGCCGAGCACAGGCAATACAGGGCCGTCGCGATCTGCCGGGTCTGCGCTTCGTTGTCCTTGTCCCCCAGCGTCTCCAGCGCGTGCAGCAGCTGGCCGGCGTACCGCTCCAGATCGTCCGCCAGCGGTGCGAAGGCAGCGGTTCCCTGAGCGGCCTCGGGAGCGGTCACACCGGCGGAGGCGGACGGGGCACGGCCGGCGACCTCGCCGATCAGCTCCTCCAGGTAGCCCATGAGCGGCTTGAGGGCGGACGACCGGTGCGCGGCGCGGACGACGTCGAGCGCGACAATGTTCGTCGTGCCCTCCCAGATCGAGCCCAGCTGCGCGTCGCGGAACATGCGGGCGTCGCCGTACTCCTCGATGTAGCCCACACCGCCCCGGACCTCCATCGCATCCGCGGTGACCTTGCGCGCCTCGCGGGTGGTGCGCGCCTTGATGATGGGGGTGAGGATCCGCAGGACCGCAGCGGCCTCGTCGTCGCCGGCATCCGCGCGCTCGAAGACCCGCGCGGTGTGCAGCGACATCGTGAGCCCCTGCTCCGTGGGCAGCAGCAGCTTCGACAGCTGACGGCGCTGCAGCGGCAGGTCGAGCAGGCGGGTGCCGAACGCCTCGCGGTGGGTGCAGACGAACCGGGACTCGCCCAGCGCGCGGCGCATCATGCCGGCGGCCCGCACGGCGTTCGACAGCCGCGAGGAGTTCACCATGTCCGCCATCTGCTTGAAGCCCTGGCCCACATCGCCCACGAGGTAGGCGGTCGCACCGGAGAGGCTCACCTCGCCGGACGGCATCGAGCGCGTCCCCAGCTTCTCCTTGAGACGGACGATCCGATAGTTGTTGGGAGGGCCGTCCGGCAGCGTCCTGGGCAGCAGGAACAGGCCGATGCCCTTGATACCCGCGGGCGCCCCGTCCGGGCGGGCGAGGATCATCGTGAGGTCCGCGTCCGCGTTCGAGCAGAACCACTTCTCACCGGTGAGCGACCACGTGCCGTCGCCGTTGTCCACAGCGCGCGTCGTCGCGCGGCCCACGTCGGAGCCGGCGTCCTGCTCCGTCATGAACATCGCTCCCTGCGTGAGCGTCTCCATGGACAGGGACGTAAGCGTCGGCAGGTAGCGGTCGATGAGCTCCTGATCGCCGAACTTCCGCAGCGTGCGGGTGAGGGAGTCCGTCATGTTGACGGGGCACTCGAGGCCGAACTCCGCCTGCGCGAACAGATAGAAGATCGTGTACTTCACGCTGGGCGGCAGGGGGGTGTCCCACCCCAGCACCGGGCGGTGGCTCATCGCGTGCATGCCCAGCTCCTCGAACGCGACCTTCTGCAGCTCCCGGTAAGCCGGGTGGACCTCGATCCGCTGGTGGTCACGGCCCGAGCGGGTGCGGTGGTGCAGGACCGGCGGGTTCACATCCGCCTGGTGCGCCCACTCGTCCATCTCGCCGCCCAGGCGCGGGCCCAGGTCCTCGAGGACCGGCTGCACGTGCGCCAGCAGGTCCGCGTCCACGTACAGCGGCAGCAGCGACCTCAGGCTGCGGTCGTCCGCGAACCGGTCGATGCCGAAGCTGTCCGGGACGGGCCAGTGGGTGGGCTCAGTCGACTGCGCCTGTGCACTCTCCGTCTGCGAGTCAGCGACTGCGGTCATGGGGGCTCTCTTTCGAACGACCGATGCGGGCGTCTCCCCCAGCGGGGAGGATCCTCTCCACCGTAGGGAGTCACGCGATAACCGTCCAAGAGTCATCCGCGAAGGTGCGATAATCATCGGTTATGAACGATCTCGATCTGCGCAGGCTCCGCTACTTCACCGTGCTGGCCGACACCCTGCACTTCGGGCAGGCCGCCCAGCTCCTGCACATCTCCCAGCCCGGCCTCAGCGCGGAGATCAAGCGCTTCGAGACGCAACTGGGCGTCACCCTCTTCCGCCGCTCCCCGCGCACCGCGCTCACCCACGAGGGCGAGCTCCTCCTGTCCGAGGCCGCCTCCGCCCTGGCCGGCGCCGAGCGGTTCGTCTCCGCCTCCTCCGCCCTGGCCACCGGCCGCGCCGGCGTCGTGACGATCGGGACGACCGCGACGGCCCTGGAGGACGGCCTGCTCGAGGCCGTCGCCGGGCTGCGTGCCGACGCGCCGGACCTCCAGGTCCTCGTCGAGGAGATGGCCAGCGCCGAGGCCGTCGAGGCACTGCGCACCGGTGCCGTCGACCTGGCGCTGGGGAACGCGGCCGGGGACAGCGCGGAGCTGGTCTCGACCCGACTCGCCTCCGCGCCCTTCGCCCTCGTCGTGCCGTCCGCCCGCGCACCCGAACCCGCGCCGGGCATTCCGACGGACGGGCCGCACAGTCTGGCCGCGTGCGCCCGGGCGCCGTTCGCGGTGTTCCGCCGGTCCGCCTCGCCCCGCTTCCACGACACGATCCGCGCACTGTGCACGGAGTCGGGCTTCGAACCGCGGTTCACGCATCGGACCCGCACGTGGCGGTCCGCCCTGGACGCCGTGAGCGCCGGGGGCTGCGTCGCCCTCGCCCCGGAGCCCATCGCTCGCGCACGCGCCGCGTCGGATCCGCGCGTCGACGTCGCCCTCATCGTCGACTCGCACCTGCGGGCGGAATCATGGATCAGTCGGCGTGCGGACTCCTCCTCTGCGGTCCTGGACCGCGTCGAGCAGGCGGTGATCGACGCACTGGGCGAGGATTGAGCGGCCTCAGTCGCAGACCAGTCAGTCGCAGACCCCGTCGATCGAGCAGGAGGCACCCTGCGCACTCGCGAAGAGGTCGTCGAGCGTGGGCAGCGCATCGGGGGCCGCGGTGGCCGCTCCAGGATCCTCGGTGGCCTCAGCAGGGTCGTCCTCGACACGCGCCTCATCTGCCTGGGTCGTGTCCTCCGTGGCGTTCGCTTCGTCCGTGGTGTCCCTACCGTTCATCTCCGTCGGCCTCATGCTCCGCTCACCTCCGTCGCGTCCGCCAGTTGGCGCAGTGCCCGGCGGTACGTGTCGATGTCCATGGCGCCGGGGGCCGCCATCCGTTCGTCGAAGACCATGAAGGGCACGCCCTGGGCCCCCATCTGCCGGGCCTGCTGGATGTCTGCGGCGACCGCGGCCTCGGCGGCGGTGTCCTCACCGGAGGCGGCTGCGCGCACGGCGTCCTCCGGGGCACCCGCGGCGACGGCCTGCGCGACGATCGCGTCCTGGTCGAACGGGTCCAGGGTGCCGGCGAAGTACCCGCCCTGGATCGTGGAGAAGAACGCCGCAGCGGCGGACGTCCCGGCGTGCGTCTCGACGACCTTGACGATCCGGTGCAGCGCGCGGGTGTTCGCCATGGGACGCTCGACGACGTACGGGCGGTCGATCTCCGCGGCCATCTCACCGATCCGCTGCTCCATCGCCTCGACCTGGTCGCGCGGCATCCCCTTCGCCCGCACGAGGTGGTCGAGGTTGGACGGCGCGTCCGCGTGCGCGTGCGGCGCGGAGGGATCGAGCTCGAACGAGTGCACCCGCAGATCCACGTCGACGCCCTCCGCCGCGATCGCCTCGTCCAACCGCGCCTGGCCCACGTAGCACCACGGGCACACGAGGTCCGTCCACACGTCGATGCGGACTGTCCGCGTCTCCGCCGTCTGCTGATCCACTGCCTCTGTCATGCCGCTCCCCTGATCTTTCCCGCACGCGCTCACCCGTGCGCATCTGCCCGGTGAACACCGCTCCGGCGACCCTCATTCCCCGGCCGCCGTCTGCGGCTCCCGGCCCGGAATCCGCCCAACGGGCGCCCACTCGCACAAATTTCTGCTCACTCTGCGCAGGTTCCACTTCCATTCCTGAGCGTTGCACGCCTATACTCGCTGGAATCTGTGTGCTCTCTGAGTGCGCACCCACCCGCACTCCCCCATCACCCGCACCCCACTAGGAGTCCACCATGGACGTGCAGCTGCTGTTCGCGCTGGTCCTGGGCATCACGACGATCGTCGTGCTCGTGCTCGCGACCCGGCTCGACGCCTTCGTCGCCCTCCTCATCGCAGGCATCGTCACCGGCGTCGTCGCCGGCTCCGGCTTCGTCGAGACCGTCGGCTGGATCACCGACGGCTTCGGAAGCACCCTCGCCAGTGTCGGCATCGTCATCGGCCTGGGCGTCTTCATCGGCAAGATCCTCGAGGTCTCCGGCGCCGCGGATGCCCTGGCCCGCGCCTTCCTCCGCCTCTTCGGCAAGGGCCGCGAACCGTGGGCGATGGCGTCCGTGGGCTCGCTCGTGTCGATCCCCGTCTTCTGCGACTCCGGCTACGTCATCATGAACCCGCTGGCCCGCTCGATCGCGCGCGTGAAGAAGGGCGCGTACGTGACGCTGGCGCTGGCACTGGGGTGCGGCATGACGCTCACCCACCACATGGTCC
>DYUK01000058.1 GCA_020743695.1 Brevibacterium senegalense
ATGAACTCCGCGATCCTGTCCGCAGCGGACAGGCGGCCGGCCGCGGTCTCGGCGGACTCGACCGCGGGGTTGTAGTTCGTGTTCGTGTTGATGTCGTAGATGACCTGGTCGCCGTCAGCGGTGTCGATGAACTCGATGCCGGCGATGTCGATCCGCTGCTCTGCCAGGAACGCCTCCAGCCGCTGGACGAGCGGTGACTCGCGGGTGAGGTCCTCGCGCCGGGTGAACAGGCCGGTGGGCTGAGGCGCGTCAGGGCTGGGACCGGAGGCGGTCTCGGATCCGGACGCGGCGTCGGGACCGGGTGCGGCCTCGGAACCGGAGGCGGCCTTGGGAGCTGGCGCGGCCTCGGGGTCGGTGGTGACGGCGGTTCCGGCCGTCCCGTCCGGAGCGGGAACCGCGCAGACGGCGGTGCTGATGCCGGGCTGGGGGATCTCGCAGGCCTCGGCGGGGCAGAGCTCGAACGAGCCGGCGGACACGTCGACGCGGACGGCGTAATGGAAGCGGCCGCCGATGAACTCCGCACGGGTGATGAACGGCTGCGCTGGGCGGACGTACTCCTGGGCCAGCGTGATCCCGTCGTTGGGTGCGTTGTCGCCGCCGGGCGCGAACTCGTGGGCGACCGCGTCGAACTCCGCGTGGCTATCGAACCGCCGCACGCCCAGACCCTTGCCGCCCTGGTTGTGCTTCGTGATGAAGGGCGGATCGAGCGTGCGCACAGCGTCGGCCAGCCCCGCCGCGCCCAGCGCCGCGACGGTCCGGGGCACGGAGAAGCCGCGCGTCTCCAGCCGGCGGTGCTGCAGGACCTTGGACACCTCCAGCTCGTACACGTGCGCACCGTTGAGAACTGTGCGACCGGCGGCCTCGAGCCACGCGAGCAGCGCGCGCCCGTACTCCTTCACGTGCGGGTCGGTCCGGGTGTGCGACGACGCGGACAGGCGGGACCAGTAGAGGCCCTGCGGCGGCTCCTGCGACAGGTCGATGGTCGTGTCGGGCAGGAGCCACTCGACGACCTCGATGCCGCGGGTCTCCAGTGCCGTGGCGAACGGTGGGATCCACTCGGGGTTGTCATGGATGACGTGGACCGTCAGTGGAGACGAGGCGGGAGCCGAGGTCGTCGTCGGAACCATGTGCGTGGCCTTTCGCGATGCCCGCCGGGCCGGGCGGGTCTGCGGTGAAGCGTTTCCTGCCCACGGTAGTGCGCGCGGTGGGACGGCCGGGCGGCAACGGTCACAGGGGGTCACAGGCCGGGCGTTGGTCCGAGGGCGGTCGCGGGGATAGGAGGTGGGTGGGGCCTCCACTTCGCGACGGACGGCCGGGTGGCTCGAGGGGCACGCGCGTGCACCCGTCCCGCGAGCACTCCGCCCGTCCCTCGCGGATCTGCGCCGCGCGTCAGCCGCACCAGGGCCACGTGGTCCGCCCGTCCCTCGCGACGCATGGTGCCCTCCCTCCATGTGGCCCCGCGAGCTCGCTGTGTGACTCCCCGTGACGGGCGAGCACAGGCCGCTCACGACCTCCGTGCTTAGGTGGCGACGTGATCGCGCCGTGGCGTCACGGACCATCCGTCGTCGCACGAGCATCACTGCCGATGCTGCGATCCCCCGGGATACGCGGTGTCCAGGCGAAGCCCAGCCGGTGCACAGCCAAGGAGACAGACATGACCGTCACACCCGCACCCACCCTCACCCAGCGCCTCGACGCAGGCCCCGTCATCATCGCGGAGGGATTCCTCTTCGAGCTCGAGCGTCGGGGATACCTGACCGCCGGCGAGTTCGTCCCCGAGGTCGCCCTCGAGTTCCCGGAGGCCCTGCGCGCCCTGCACGTGGACTTCCAGCGCGCCGGCTCCGACATCGTCGAGGCCTTCACGTACAACGGCCACCGCGAGAAGATGCGGGTCATCGGCAAGGAGGAGCTCCTGGAACCCCTCAACCGGGCGGCGCTCACAATCGCGCGCGAGGTCGCTGACTCCCGCCCCGGTGACCTGGTCGCGGGCAACATCTCGAACTCCAACATCTGGGATCCGTCGAACCCGCAGAGCCAGGCCGAGGTCCGCGCGATGTTCGAGGAGATGGTGGGCTGGGCCGTCGAGGAGGGCGCCGACATCATCATCGGCGAGACCTTCTACTACGCGGGCGAGGCGCTCGCCGCCCTGGAGATCGCGAAGGCCAGCGGCCTCGAGGTCGTCCTCACCCTGGCGCCCATGGCGTTCGAGGAGATGGCCGACGGCGTGAGCGTCGTCGAGACCGCGCAGCGCCTCGAGCAGGCCGGCGCGGACGTCGTGGGCATGAACTGCTTCCGCGGTCCGGACACTCTCCTGCCGTACATCCGCCAGATCCGCGAGGCGGTGTCGTGTCACGTGGGCGCGCTGCCCATCCCGTACCGGACGACGCAGGAGGAGCCCACCTTCTTCAACCTGAGCGATCCGCACGCGCGCGTGCCCGCCCCGCACGGCCGGACCTTCCCCACGGCCCTGGACCCGCTGTACTCGAACCGGTATGAGATCCGCCAGTTCGCGCAGGACGCGTACGAGATCGGCGTCAACTACCTGGGCGTGTGCTGCGGTGCCTCACCGGTCCACATCCGCGAGGTCGCCGAGGCCGTGGGCCGCGTGACCGACGCGAGCCGCTTCTCCGAGCGCATGGAGAACCACTTCATGTACGGCAGCAACGAGCGCCTGCCGGAGCACATCGTCGCTCTGGGCGACCGCGCCTGAGTGAATCGGGCCGGGGTGCGACGCGCTCCGGGCCCGTCAGCTGCCCCAGTTCAGCAGCCACGACACGCCGCGAGCGTGCTCGACGCACCCCCGCCCGCGGGGTGCAGTCGGACATGCACGCGGCGTGTCGCGATTCAGGGGAGAGGTGCGAGGCCGCTGGGGTCCGCCGCCGGGCTCACTGCAGGCCAGCCACTCAGAACCGCGGCCGCACCCACACCTCGCTGATGACCGCGTCCTCCGGTGCGTCGACGACGTGCCGGACGGACCGGGCCACGCTCGTGGGGTCCA
>DYUK01000059.1 GCA_020743695.1 Brevibacterium senegalense
CCGATGTCCACGTCCACCTCGACTCCACGCGGGTGGGACTCCCGTTCGAACCGAACGAGGTCGAGCGCCGCAGCCTCTGGTCCTTCATCCAGAATGACCGCGACAACTGGCGGGACGCAGAGGCGTCCGTGACCGAGCGGGCCACGCACACGCTGGGGCGCGCGATCGCGCACGGCATGACACGAGCACGCAGCTACGCGCAGATCGATGCGGATTGTGGTCTGGAGCGACTCGAGGGCGTCCTCGCCGCACGACAGGCGCACGCGGATCGCGCCTCAGTCGAGGTGGTCGCCTTCCCGCAGGCGGGTCTGCTGCTGGAGCCCGGCGTCCCCGCGCTCATCGAGGAGGGGCTGCGGAACGGCGTCGACCTGGTGGGCGGCATCGATCCCTGCGCGCTGGACGAGGATCCGCGGCAGCACCTCGACATCGTCTTCGACCTCGCGGACCGGTACGGGGTGGGCGTCGACATCCACCTCCACGAGCCCGCGGAGCTGGGCCTCTTCAGCGCCCAGCAGATCATCCGTCGTGTCCGGGCGCTCGACATGCGGGGGTTGGTGACGATCGCGCACGCCTTCTTCCTCTCCGGCATCACGGAGAGCCAGCGCGCGCAGGTGCTCGCTGAGCTGGCGGAACTCGACATCGCGCTCGCCACCGTGGCCCCCAGCGGGCGGGGCACGCTGCCCCTGCTGGAGATCCTCGACGCGGGAGTGCGGATCGGTCTGGGTCAGGACGGGCAACGCGACTACTGGTCGCCGTACGGCAACACGGACATGCTGGACCGCACCTGGCAGCTGGCGTTCACCAACGGACTGCGCCGTGACTCCGACATCGAGCGGGCCCTCGAGACAGCCACTCTGGGCGGGGCGCGCGTGATCGATCCGTCCCTGGGCCGGTCGGTTTCACGCGGTGTGGGTGTGGGCGATGCGGCCGATCTGGTGCTGGTCCCGGGTGAGTTCCCGGCCTCCGCCGTAATGGACCGCCCCGGCGACCGCACGGTGATCCGCGGCGGCCGCATCGTGGCCCAGGACGGGGAGCTTCTCTGAGATGAGGTCCGGTTCCCCAGGATCACGAACGGGGCAGACATACCCCCGGGAGCACAACAGTTGTACCAGTGCCATCGACCAGATCCTCTGGTGTGGACCTGCCGATGAAATCCGGTCGCTAGGATGATCCCGTGCCCAGGATCGAACTCGTCACGGACGTCCCGGCGTCCCCTGAGGAGTGCTTCGAGCTGAGCCTGTCCGTCGACGCGCATCAGGCGTCGATGGCGGATTCGTCCGAGCGCGCCGTCGCGGGTGTGACGTCCGGAGTCATGCAGCTGGGCGACACCGTCACGTGGAGGGCCCGGCATCTGGGTGTTCCCATCAGGATGACGTCCGTCATCAGTGCCCATGACGCTCCGCATCGGTTCGTGGACGAGCAGACGTCCGGCCCGTTCCGGCGCTGGTGGCACGAGCACCGCTTCGAGCATGCAGCCGGCGGCACCCGCATGACGGACGTGGTGGAGTTCGAGTCGCCGGTGGGTCCTGTGGGGCGGGCGGTGAATGCGCTGTTCCTCACGCGCTACATGACGAAGCTCCTGCGGCAACGGAACACGTGGTTGGTGGAGGCGCTGTCCCCGCCAGGTGCCTGACGTCGCGCCATGCGAACGGCCCTGCTCCCCGATGGTTGCCGGGGAACAGGGCCGAACATGTGCTCAGGCGCTGAGGGTCGGGAGTCCGATCAGACGACGCCCAGGGCGATCATCGCGTTCGCGACCTTGCGGAAGCCCGCGACGTTCGCGCCCACGACGTAGTCGCCCGGGCGGCCCACCTCGTCGGCCGTCGTCAGGCAGGTGGAGTGGATGTTCCGCATGATCTCCGTCAGGCGGGCCTCCGTGTAGTCGAAGGTCCACGTGTCGCGGCTGGCGTTCTGCTGCATCTCCAGCGCGCTCGTCGCGACACCGCCCGCGTTCGCGGCCTTGCCGGGGCCGAAGCCCACGCCGGCCAGGCGGAAGACCTCGACGGCCTCCGGGGTGCACGGCATGTTCGCACCCTCGGCGACGACCTTGACCCCGTTGGAGGCGAGGGTCTTCGCGTCCTTCTCGTCCAGCTCGTTCTGCGTGGCGCTGGGCAGCGCGATGTCGACCGGCACGTCCCACACGCTGCCGTCCTTCACGAAGCGGGCACCGCCGCCGCGACGCTCCGCGTACTCGTGGATGCGACCGCGCTCCACCTCCTTGATCTGGCGCAGCAGATCGAGATCGATCCCCTGTTCGTCGACGACGTAGCCGCTGGAGTCCGAGGCCGTGATCGGGATGCCGCCCAGCTGCTGCGTCTTCTCGATCGCGTAGATCGCGACGTTGCCGGAGCCGGACACGCCCACTCGACGACCGTCGAAGGACGCCTCGCGCGCCCGCAGCATCTCGTTCGCGAAGATGGCCGCGCCGTAGCCGGTCGCCTCCGTGCGGACCAGAGAGCCGCCCCAGTCGAGGCCCTTGCCCGTGAGGACGCCGGCCTCATACCTGTTGGTGAGGCGCTTGTACTGGCCGAACAGGTAGCCGATCTCGCGCGAGCCCACACCGATGTCGCCGGCGGGGACATCGGTGTACTCGCCGATGTGGCGGTGCAGCTCCGTCATGAACGACTGGCAGAAGCGCATGATCTCGCCGTCCGAGCGACCGTGCGGGTCGAAGTCCGACCCGCCCTTGCCGCCGCCGATCGGCAGGCCGGTCAGCGAGTTCTTGAAGATCTGCTCGAAGCCCAGGAACTTGACGATGCCCAGGTTGACCGACGGGTGGAAGCGCAGGCCGCCCTTGTAGGGGCCCAGTGCGGAGTTGTACTCGACGCGGAACCCGCGGTTGATGCGGACCGTCCCCTCGTCGTCGACCCACGGCACGCGGAAGATCAGCTGGCGCTCCGGCTCGCACAGGCGCATGAGGATTCCGTGCGCCTCGTATTCGGGATGACGACCGCGCAGCGTCTCGAGCGACTCGAAGACCTCACGGACGGCCTGGTGGAACTCGGGCTCGCCCTGATTGCGCTGCAGCACGGTGTCGTAAGTGGCCTGGAGGCTAGCTTCCATGAAAGGAGCCCTTCCTGTGGTGGGTCGAGACGTCCCCTCCAAAGTACAGAGCGCTACTGTTGGTAGACAAGTCGGGAGGTCAGGCGGCGGACATCCGCCTCTGCGGGGTGCACCGATCGTGCGGGTGGAGCCGTCTAGAATCAGTGGACGCCCGTCGTGACCGGTCCCGCGATCTCACCACGAGATCCGTTCCGAGGGAGGAATCGGATCCGGGGTGGGTTGGACCGAGTGCGAACCGTGGGCCCGTTCGGGCCGGAGTCTTCTGAAGGTGTGGAACT
>DYUK01000060.1 GCA_020743695.1 Brevibacterium senegalense
CGAGGGCCTCGCGATCGGGGTGCTGCCGGAAGGCCCGGTCGAAGGCATCGATGGGAAGCATGGCGGGGACTCCTCGGGGTGTGACGACAGCAGTGGCGCGACGGGAGTCAGGTTATCGCGCGGGTTGGCGGGCTCAGCCGGCGGTCGTCACCGCTCTCAGTCGTTTCAGGCCGTGAGTAGTTGCCCGGGCGGATCGTCTGAGGCATTGGTTGAGCGAGTCAGAACCGCAGGTGATTGAGCTTTTCGCGCTTGAGGGTTCGGCACGTGATGCCAGAAGTAATGAGCGCAAACCCGAAGCACCACGAAGCTTGCGGCAACTGTGTAGACCAGCGTGGTTACTGCAATATTCGTCTCAATGCCGCGGCTGTCAATAAAGGCTTCGAAGAAGACGAGGCATAAGTACGGGACCGTCGCGATCAAGGCTAAGAAGAAGGCGGAAGCCGCCAATTGTGAGGTCGGTCGCGGTCGGATGATATGCGTCTGGTGATCAGCTACTACTTCATTCAGAAAGTATCCGACGAGCAGGATCAGTAGGGACCCCACCCGCCACAGGCCGCCTTCGGAGGACTGCGGTAATACGCCTGCGTCGAGTCCGATCGTGATCCCGACTGATCCGGCAACCATGAGGACAAGCGATGCTTCTGCTAATGCCCGGTACACTCTTGCCGCTCCGATCCATGAAGGGGCCAACGCCAACGTCGACCGTGTTGTATTCCCTGCTCTGGGCGCCACGGTCCCGTCGCAGGAGGCGCCCACGCAGTCAGTCCGCCAGGTAGCCGGTCTCCAGATCGATCTCCGCCAGGAAGTCGTGGATGCTCGCGACGATCTGCTCGTCGGTCATGTGCCCCTGCGGGTAGATGCTCGTGACGAACCCGTAGTCGGGATTGGGGCCGGACACCCAGTCGAACCGGTACTGACTGCGCGGCTCCGCGGTGACGAAGAAGGTCTCGCCGTCGACGGTGAACTCCCGCGCGCTGTCCGGGCTCACTCCGCGCCCTCGTCGTCCTCACCGTGACCGAACGGATCCGGATCCGTTCCCGGCAGCCAGCTGATGCCGGGCACGTTGTAGCCCTCCGCCTTCTGCTCCCGCTTCCAGCGGCGCTTCCACTTGTCCTGCAGGCGGTCGACGTAGAGGGTGCCCTGCAGGTGGTCGTACTCGTGCTGCATGATGCGGGCGAACCATCCCTCGACGGTCAGCGAGACGACCGCACCGGTCTCGTCGACTCCGTTGATCGTCACCTTGGCGCTGCGGTTGAGGGGGAAGTCCAGCCCGGGCACCGACAGGCAGCCTTCCGAGTCATGATCCGGATGCGGGCGGCTGTCCGGCACCTTCGACCCCACCAGGACCGGGTTGATGAACACGCCCCGCCGGCGCACCTGCGCGTAGTCGTCATCCGCGTCGTACACGAAGATCTGCTTGCCCACCCCGATCTGCGGCGCGGCCAGGCCCACTCCGTTGGAGGCGGCCAGGGTCTCGAACATGTCCGTGACGAGCGTGCGCAGCTCGTCGTCGAACTCCGTCACCTTGTCCGCGACGCGGTGCAGGACGGGCTCTCCGTAGACGACGATGGGGTGAATGGTCATGCGGAGAATCCTAGCGGGGGTGCGTTCACAGGGGCGCTCGTGGTGCGACGACCGTCTTCATGACGAGCGTCGACTGCATGCGTCGCACGCCGGGCAGCTGCGACAGCGTGGAATCGAAGAGCTCCTGGTACGACTGCATCGACGCGGTCGCGATGTAGAGCTGGTAGTCCGGCGAGCCGAACAGCCGCTGCGCCTGCACGACCTCCGGGATCTCAGCGATCCTCTCCTCGAAATCCGTGATCCCCGCGTGCTCGCTGGTCTCCATCGTCACGAACACGAGCGCCCGGAACGACCGTCCCAGCTTGTCGAAGTCCAGTTCCGCGTGGAAGCCCCGGATGACGCCGTCCGCCTCCAGATCGCGGAAGCGACGATGGCACGCGGAGAGGCTCAGTCCCACCCGTCCGGCGATCTCCGTCATCGTGGCGCGGCCATCGTCCTGCAGGAGGGAGAGAATCTCCCGATCGAGTGCGTCCATGGCGATAATTCTTCAGCGAATGCCCGCGGATCGCAAGAGAATGCGGAGCACATTTCGCGTCCCGATCCTTAGTCTTCCCGTATGGATCTGACACTGCTCGCCGCCTACTGGGTGGTCATCGCGCTCCTGGCCTCCGTCCCCGGCGCCGACTGGGCCTACCTCATCTCCGCCGGCCTCCGCCGCCGCGGCAACCAGGCTGTTCTGGGCATGGTCGTGGGCCACCTCATCATCGCGGTCGCGACCGCTCTGGGCCTCGCCGCGCTCGTCGCCACCCACCAGTGGATCTCGATCGTCATCGGCGTCTGCGGCGGGCTCGTGCTCCTCAAGCTGGGCACCTCCGCGCTGCACGGCGTCCTCGAGGAGCGCCGCGGGCGCACCACCGCCGAGGTCGTTGCCGCCGCTGTCGAGGACGCCGACCCCCAGCCCGCCGGCTCGGGTGCCGGGGGAGTGGCGGTGCGTCAGCGCACGACCGTCCAGCCGTCCAAGGCCGCGACCGTCGCGCAGGGTGCCAGCGTCAGCCTGCTGAACCCCAAGGTCTATCTCATGTTCCTC
>DYUK01000061.1 GCA_020743695.1 Brevibacterium senegalense
CCCTGCGCGTGCAGCCGGCGCATTTCGCCGCGCGCGCACTCTCCGCCGTGATCGACGCGATCGTGTACTCGATCGTCTACATCGCCGTCTTCGCCTCCGCGGCCTGGTTCCTCAGCCGGATCGGCTTCCAGTGGACGCTGCTGTCCAGTTCGGTCGTCATCGTGCTCACGGTCCTCACGACCGTCGCCGTCCCGTGCGCGGTCGAGCTGCTGCTGCGCGGACGCTCCCTGGGCAAACTGGCGCTGGGGCTCCGCGTGGTCCGCGACGACGGGGGCGCGATCGGATTCCGCCAGGCGCTGCTGCGGGCCCTCCTGTGGCAGTTCGAGATCCTGACCACCGGCGGTGCCGTCGCGGCGTTCGCGGGACTGCTGTCCGCGCGCTCGAAGCGGCTGGGCGACATGCTGGCTGGCACGACCGCGGTGAGCGAGCGGGCCCCGCGCCCCCGTCCGGAGGGGATCGCCCTCCACCCCCACCTCTACGACTGGATCCAGCAGGCGGATCTGGCACCGCTGCCGGCGGGTCTGCAGCACCGGATCGTCCAGTTCCTGGGCTCCGCCTCCCAGCGCACCCCCCGCTCCCGCGCGGAACGGGCGATCGAGCTGGCCGAGGAGCTGAATCCGCACGTGTCGCCTGCTCCCCCACCCGGGACGGATCCGGAGATGTTCCTCTCCGCCGTCATCGTCCGCACGCGGTGGGAGCACCTGCAGCGACAGGAGCGGGCCGATAAGACCGCAGGCGCCTTCCGCGAGCGGGTGGGCACCCTCCCGCACGGCCTCCACCTGCGCTGAGTCGCCCTCCCGGCGCACACCCCATACGCACCGCGCCCCGGCCCCCGTGACGGGGACCGGGGCGCGAGGCCGCGGACGTGCGGGTCGTGCGGCTCAGTAGCGGTAGTGCTCCGGCTTGTAGGGGCCGGCCACGTCCACGCCGATGTACTCCGCCTGCTCCTTCGTGAGCTCCATGAGCTGAGCGCCCAGGGCCGGCAGGTGCAGGCGCGCGACCTTCTCGTCGAGCGCCTTGGGCAGCCGGTGGACGTCGTTCGAGTAGCCGGCGTCGCCCGTGTGGAGCTCGATCTGCGCCATCACCTGGTTCGTGAAGGACGCGCTCATGACGAAGCTGGGGTGGCCCGTCGCATTGCCCAGATTGAGCAGGCGCCCCTCCGACAGGACGATGATGCTCGTCGTCTCGCGCCCGGTCCCGGTCGCGGCCGGGAGGGTCCACTCGTGGACCTGCGGCTTGATCTCGACCTTCTGGACGCCGGGCAGCTTCGCGAGCCCCGCCAGGTCGATCTCGTCGTCGAAGTGGCCCACGTTGCCCACGATCGCGCCCGGCTTCAGCAGCTGCAGCTGCTCGACGGACAGGACCGCGGTGTTGCCGGTCGTCGTGATGACGAAGTCCGCGGTGGGGGCCGCGTCCGTCGTCGTCCGCACCTCGAAGCCGTCCATCGCCGCCTGGAGCGCGCAGATCGGGTCGATCTCGCTCACGACGACGCGGGCGCCCTGTCCGCGCATCGCCTCCGCCGCGCCCTTGCCCACGTCCCCGTAGCCGATGACGAGGGCGACCTTGCCGCCGATCAGCACGTCCGTCGCGCGGTTGAGGCCGTCCGGCAGGGAGTGGCGGATGCCGTAGCGGTTGTCGAACTTCGACTTCGTGACCGCATCGTTCACGTTGATCGCGGGGAACGGCAGGCGCGCCTCCTCCGCCAGGCGGTACAGGCGGTTGACGCCCGTCGTCGTCTCCTCGCTGACGCCCCCCAGCTGCGGCACCATCTCGGTGAAGCGTCCTGACTCCTCCGCGAGCGAGGTGCGCAGGCGGGCGCGGAAGGCCTTCACCTCGTCCGGATCGTCCTCGCCGTCCGCCGGGACGCCCCCGGCCGCCTCGGCCTCGGCACCGTCCAGCAGGTACATCGTCGCGTCGCCGCCGTCATCGAGGATGAGGGTGGGGCCGGCGGGACGCTCGTCGTCCGCGGGGAAGCGGAAGATCTGGTCCGTGCACCACCAGTACTCGTCGAGGGTCTCGCCCTTCCACGCGAAGACGGGGACACCGGTGGGGGCGTCCGGAGTGCCGGAGCCCACGACGACCGCGGCCGCCGCTTCGTCCTGGGTCGAGAAGATGTTGCACGACGCCCAGCGGACGTCGGCGCCCAGGTCGACGAGCGTCTCGATGAGCACGGCGGTCTGCACCGTCATGTGCAGGGAGCCCGCGATGCGCGCGCCGGCCAGCGGACGGACGCCCGCGTACTCCTCGCGCAGGCTCATGAGGCCCGGCATCTCGCGCTCCGCCAGGCGGATCTGATGGCGGCCGGCGGCCGCCAGGCCGAGGTCGGCGACCCGGTGGTCGGCCTGAGTCAGGACTGCGGGGGTGTTCTGCATAGGGGGTCCTCGCCTCCGTGGTGGTTCGTCTGGTCGGTCGGGTGGGGCCTCACGCGCGGACGCGGGCCAGGACGGCGGTCGTGAGCGCACGGGTCCGCTGCGGGTCGGGGGTCTCGCAGTTGAAGCGGACGAGGGGCTCCGTGTTCGACTTCCGCACGTTGAACCAGAAGTCCGCGCCCTGGAGCGAGACGCCGTCGAAGCGATCGACGTCCCCCGCGCCGAACTCACCGGCCTCCGCCCGCGCGGCGATGTCCGCGAGGACGGCGTCCGGATCATTCACCGTCGAATTGATCTCCCCGGACGCCGCGTAGCGCTCGCGACCGGCGATGAGGTCCGCCGCGGTCTCCCGCGTCGCCGCGAGGATCGCGATGATGTGGCACGCGGCGAGAATCCCGGAGTCCGCGGAGTAGAAGTCGCGGAAGTAGAAGTGCGCGGAGTGCTCGACGGCGAAGATCCCGTCGTGCTCGCGCATGAGCCTCTTGATCCCGGAGTGCCCCACGGGTGTGCGCACCGCCCGTCCGCCCGCCTGCTCGATCGTCTCCGGGACGATGCGGGAGGTGAGGAGGTTGTGGAGCACGACGGGGGTCTCCTCGCCCGCCCGGCGCGCACGCGCGATCTCGCGCTGGGCGACGAGCGCCCCGACGGCGGACGGGGACAGCACGGAGCCCGCACCGTCTATGAAGAAGCAGCGGTCCGCATCGCCATCGAAGACGAGGCCCAGGTCCGCGCCGTCCGCGCGCACGGCGGTCTGCGCGTCGACCAGGTTCTCCGGCTCCAGCGGGTTGGCCGGGTGGTGGGGGAACGTCCCGTCCAGCTCCGTGTAGAGGCCCACGATCCGCACGGGGACCGGGGGCAGGCCGGCATCGGTGCCGAACACCTCGCCCAGCAGCTTCCCCGCCATGCCGTTGCCGGCATCCGCCACGATCGTGAGCGGACGGACCGGCTCCAGCCGGTCGAGTCCCGTGAGCTCGCGCAGCCGGGTCGCGAAGGACACGGCGAGCTGCCCCGCCGCCTCCGCATCGACGGGCGGGACGGGGCCCGTGGCCGCGGGCGCCCGCAGCGCCTCCTCGCGGATGGCGTCCAAGCCGTGCGCGCGGGACACACCGGCGGCGCCGGGGCCGCACACCTTCACGCCGTTGTAGCCGGACGGATTGTGGCTGGCCGTCACCATGAGGCCGGGCGCGTTCCACGCCCCGGAGGCGAAGTACAGCTGATCGGTCGAGCACAGGCCCACGAAGCGGACGTCCAGACCGCCCGCCACGACACCGGCGGCGGCGCATTCGGCGAACCGTGGCGAATCCGGGCGCATGTCACACCCCACGACGACCTCGGTCGCGCCGTCCGCACCGAAGACGCGCGCCGCGCCGTAGCCCAGTGCGAAGAGGAGGTCGTCGTCCAGCTCGTCGCCCACGGTGCCGCGAAGGTCGTAGGCCCCCAGCACCCGGTCGAAGCGCGCGCGACGGTCCAGGGGCGCCTGCGGGGCGCTGACGGGTGCCGTCATTCTCCGCTTCCGGAGACGATGCGCAGGTGACCGCGGCCCGGGCTGAGCGGGGCCTGCGCAGCGGCGGGGGCGGGCTTGGGGCGGGCCGCCTCGCGCACCGCGTCCGCGATCGCCAGCAGGTCGTCCCGCGAGCGCTCCGGCTGCTCATCGCCCGGGTCCAGGCGCAGCAGCTCCCAGCCGCGCGGGGCGGTCATCCGGTCCGCGTGGTGCCGGCAGAGGTCCAGCGCGCCGGGCTCCGCCCGCATCGCCAGCGGTCCGACGACCACGGTCGCGTCCGCGTGGACGTACGTCATGGTGAATCGGGCACTGACGCCGCACCCGGCCTTGGCACACAGACGAACTGACACATCGCGCAGTCTACCCAATCCGACGTCGCTCGCCGGGGACGCCTCCCCCGGCGTTCGGATGCGCGCCGTCACAGGGACGCGCACGCGCGAGCACCGGGAGGTGCACCTAGACTCCGGAGCATGTCCCCCTCGCGCCGCCACGACCGCCACGGCCGCACGCCCCAGCTCTTCCGCGCACCTGTACCCGCCCAGCGCACGCGCACGGAGGCGTTCGCACTGCTGGCGGCCCGCCTCTTCGCGGACATCCGCGCTCGCGTCGACGGCGAGCTGGACGACGTGGTCCTCACGATCGACGACGTGCCCCCGGCGGACGCCGGACTGGAGCTGGGGCGCGTCCTGCAGGCGACCCCGGCCGCTCCCGCGACCCTCGTGCTGCACCGCCTGCCGATCGCGGACCGCTGCCTGGACGAGATGGAGCTGGCCGACCTCGTCGCCGACGTGCTGGCGGACCAGGCCGCACTGCTGAGCGGCCTCGACCCCGACGACCTGCGACCCCGCTGACCCGCACGCCCGGCGAGCTGCGATCCCGCAGTCCTCACCGCTCCAGGCGCACGTCCCGGTAGCCGATCCCTTCCGGGGCCGCCGGCAGCGTCACACCGCTGGCCCCGGATTCGGTGCGCACGCCCACGGTCGCGAACGCGTCGCCCTCCGTGCCGCGCACCTCCAGCGCGCGGGCGTCCGGGAAGTCCGCGAGTCCCAGGACGATCGCGCGGTCGGCCTCGAGGTCGTAGGCCTGCGGCTCCCCGCGCTGCCCGTCGCCCAGGACGGGGACGATCTCGACGGATCCCTCCCCCGCCGCGATGGCGATGTCACCCTCGAGCGGATTCCCCACCTCGTCGGTGGGCAGTGTGAGCAGCCGTGCGGCACCCACCGCCTCGACGCCGGGGTACTGCGCGATGTCCTCACCCTCCGGCGTGTCGACGGTGACGGAGACGGAGGCGGTCAGCTCCCCATCCGCGTCCAGCACGACGTCGCCGGGAGAGATCTCGCCCAGGTCCACCTCCGCCGTGCCGTGCGCCGGCACCGCGACGGATCCGTTCGCCAGCTGCATGGGCCCGTCCGCGGCGTGCGCTCCCAGCTGGGCGCTCACCGCGCGGTCGGTGGGATTGGAGACCCGCAGCCGGGCCTGACCACCGGTCGCGATGGGGACGACCGTGCGGGCGGCGGCCGGGGCCTCGGGAGCGGCGTGCTCGATCCCCAGCGGGGTGAGGCCGTCGCGGCGGGTGCGCTGGAGGACGGTCGTGATGCGGCCGTCCTCGGCGGTCACCTCCGCCCCCAGCACCGCGGCCTCCTGCGCGAGCGCGCCCAGGACGACGGTGCGCATCGAGCGCGGCTGGACGGTGAGCTCGTCCTGGCCGGCGACCTCGAGCGGCCCGGACTCGCCCGTGAGCGACACGCGCACGGTCACAGGGGCGTCCGTCGGATTGCCGATGAGCAGGCGCGAATCCTCGCCCGTGAGCGTCGACGCACCGGAGAAGACCGCGCGGGTGACCGGGGTCGCGCAGGCCAGCGCGGACAGGCCCGCGTAGTCCCCGTCCTCTGCGGACGCCGTCTGGACGGCGGACATGTGCACGGGGCTCTCGCCGGCGGGCTCGCCCTCGTAGACGACGGGGGCGCCCATCCCGTCCGCGCCGGTCACGAAGGGCTCACCGGGGTCCGTGCGGAACTGCTCGTCCCCGTCGACGACGGTCGCGGTGATCCCCCCGGCACCGTCGGAGCCGTCCGGCGCGGTCGTCGTGACGCTCACGGCGCGTGCGACGGTCGCGGGTGCGTCCGAGGCCTCGAAGTCCTCGTCCGTGTCGACCGCCTCCTCCGCCGTCAGGTCGAGGGGGCCGGGGCACAGCGCGGTGATCGGGGTCGCGGGCAGGCGGATCTGCTCCGGCCCGCGGGAGCCGGAGCCGCTGGGCAGCGGGGACACGAACGCGGTCACCGCGATGAGGACGCCGGGCACCGCGATGCCCACGAGGGTCGTGGTCGTGCGCGAGAACGCGTTCATCGGCGGCCTCCTCGACCGATCGGGACGGCGACGACGGCGCTCACGAGCACGAGGATCCAGCCACCCACGACGAGGACGCGGTACCAGGCGGGCGAGGCGCTCAGGTCGACGCTCACGTCGCCGCCGGGCAGCACGTACGCCTGTGCCCACCCGTCGACGGGGTCGGCCTCCTCGAGCGCGCGGCCGTCGACGTGCGCGCTCGTCACGCCGGCGCGCTCGGCCAGGACGAGGAGACGCGGCCCCTCGCCCGCGGCCGCCAGCGGCGAGCCCGTCACGTCGACCGTGCCGTCGACGATCTCGACCGGTGCAGACGCCCCGGTCGCGTCGACGACGCGGGCCCGGGACACCTCCGCCGAGGCCCCGGTCGCCGGGTCGTCCGCCGCACCGGAGTCTTCCGCCTCCTCGCCGGAGTCGTCCGCCTGGGCCGTCGACACCTGCCACAGAAGGCCCTGGTCGGCGACGCCCAGGCGGGTGAGGCCGGTCGCGCCGGAGACGCTGCGGGCGGCCGCATCGACGTCGTCCTCGTCATCGCCGGTGAGGACGACGAAGCCCACACCCAGCTGGGCCAGAGCCGCCCCGGCGTCGCCGGAGCCCTCCGAGGTGAGGCGGCCCACGGCCTCGGCGAGCGCCGTGTCCGCGGCGTCGAGGGCGACGGGGCGGCGCTCCGGGCCGAACCCGTGCAGCTGGCGCGCGTCCGTGATCGTCGACGTCTCCACGACGGTGCCGCCCGTCTCACCGCGGAGAGTGCCGACGACCTCGCCGTCGACCGCTTCGAGGACGAGCGTGCGCTGCGCCAGGGGGCCCGCGGCCCGCTCGCCGGCGAAGACCGGCAGTCGGGCGTCGCCGTCCCGGTGCACCTCGATCCCGCCCACGGTCGCGTCGACGGACAGCGCGGCGAGGACGAGTGCTGCGGAGCCGGCGGCCGCGGCCATGACGCCGCGGGACCGGCGGCGCGTGGGCAGGGCCGCGGCCGCGCTGCGCCGCCCGGGCGCGCGGACCAGCGAGGCGGTCAGCAGACCGCACAGCCCCAGAGTGAACACGGCGAGCCCCGCGGCGGGCCACGCGGCGACGAGGCGGTGGGCGGTGAGCCCGGAGGCGGTCATCGTCTGCGCGATCGCGAGGCACAGGCCGGACACCGTGAGCGCGGTCGAGACGACAAGCAGATCGTCCGGGACGGACCGGCGGAAGTAGGCGGCACCCGCGGCCACGACGAGCGGCAGGGAGACGAGCAGGATGAGCCCCACCCACGGGGCCGCGGCGGTGCCGGCCAGCGCCTGCGAGACCGGGACCTCGGGCCAGCCCAGGGCCAGGATCCACGAGCGGGCGACCGGGTACGGCAGGACCTCCCCCGGCTCCGTCAGCAGCGCGTCCGGGTGCCGCACGGCCGCGGCCAGCCAGGGACCCGCGAGCGCCACGAGCGGGATGACGGACCACACGAGGCGGGGCGCCCGGGTCCGCACCGCGATGACGCCGATGAGCACCAGTGCGGGGACGATGAGGATCGGCATGCCCGCGGCCACGACGACCAGCAGGAGGCCCGCGGCGGCGGAGGCCTCGACGGACCGGCGGTCGACGGCGGAGTGGAGGGCGCGGACGAGGACCGGCAGGGCGAGCCAGGCGAGCACGGCCCCCACGCGCCCCTCGATGAGGGAGACGACGAGGGTGGGCGAGCCGGCCCACACGAGTGCCAGGAGCGCGCGGATGCTGGGGCGCTTCGTGATCCGGCCCGCGCACGCGTACGCCAGCAGCGCGGCCGCCGGCAGCGCGACCAGCAGGAGGACCCGCACGGCCGTGTCGAGGCTGCCGAGGAACGGCAGCGACCAGGCGAGGAGGACGCTCAGCAGCGGGTCCGCCGGTGCGACGGAGCCCAGCCCCGCGTCGTCGCGCAGACTGAGGATGCGATCGAGCGCCTGGCCGGCACTCACGTCCAGGCGCGACAGCGCCCCGCCGGTCAGGGTGCCCGGCCCCAGCAGCCGCCAGCCGATGAGGGCGGAGGCGACCGCGGTCAGCAGGAGGACGCCCGTGAAGGGGTGCAGCAGCAGGCTGCGGCGGGGGCCCACGTCGACGCCGGAGAAGGACTGGAGCTCCTCGCCGGTGTTGAGCGCCTCCTCGGCCCCGGCCGGTGAATCCGGGTCGAGGTCCGCCGCGATGTCCGTGCGCGCCCACCAGGCGGCGGTCCCGTCCGCACCGGTCTCGCGCAGCTCGCGGCGCGCCGTGTCCAGCTGCGGGCGGGTGGCCAGCAGCGCGGGCGCGGACTCGGTCGCCGGTGCCCGCCGGCGCAGCGGTGCGACGGCACGGGCGTCCGCACCCACGTGCGCGGCCGCGGCCAGCCAGCGCCCGGCACCGCGCACGTCGTTGGCCAGAAGGCGGCCCAGTGCGGATCCCACCGCCGCGCACCAGAGGAGGAGGGCGGTGCGCCACGCATGTGCGGGGCGGACGGTCGCCAGTCGGTAGCGGTGCTCGGCGCGCACGTCCGCGGCGGCCCGCGGCGGCCGGGGCGAGGTCAGCAGCGCCCGCGCGGTCGCGGCGGGGACCACGACCTCGGCGCGGGGTGCCAGGACCACACGGAAACCGGCGGCGCGCACGCGACGGGAATACTCGATCCCGCGGTAGGAGGTGGGCAGGGAGGCAGCGGGCGCACCCACGGCCCGGACCACGTCCGCGGCGACGAGGGCGCCGGGCAGATCGACGGCGTAGACGTCCTCCGTGCGGCCGAACTGGCCCTGATCGACCTCGCCCGGGGACACCGGGTTGACGCGCTGGCCCTGGGCCGTCGTCGTCACCCCGGCGGACACGAGGCGGTCGGAGTCGGTCACCTGCAGGCGCGGGCCCACGAGGCCCACCGCGTCACCGGAACCCGCGATGTCGAGGAGGCGGGCGAGCGCGTCCCGCTCCGGCTGATCGCGCGGTCCCAGCAGCCAGATCCACTGCGCGCCGTCGGCCAGTGCCTCATCGATGGCGGCGGCGACCCCGGCGGGCTCCGCCCGCAGGACCGACGAGACCCCCGGTACGCCCACCGCACGGTGGGCATCCCGGAGGTCCGCACCGTCATCGTTGGTGATGACGGCTGTGACGCGTTCGCTCACACGGCCTGCTTCTTGATGCGTCGCCTTTCACGCTCCGAGAGACCGCCCCAGATGCCGAAGCGCTCGTCGTTGGCGAGTGCGTACTCGAGGCACTCCGCCTTCACGTCGCAGGAGGCGCAGACCTTCTTCGCCTCGCGGGTCGAGCCGCCCTTCTCCGGGAAGAACGCCTCCGGGTCCGTCTGCGCGCACAGCGCGTCGTCCTGCCACGCCAGGTCCCCGTCGCCGGATCCGCCCAGCAGCAGCGAGAGGGGCGAGACCGCTTCCCCGCGGTCCCCCTCCGCCGTGTCCTGCGTCAGATCGTTGGGCGTGAGAGTGACCGGGTCGATGTCGAGGGGGTCCGCCAGCGGCGATCCCCCGGAACCCGGTTCCACGAACCAATCGACGGCGGTCCTCTCCGAGACCCGCCTGCGCAGCGGTGCGACCGGCGCCTCCGTCTGCGGTGCCGCACTCGTCGTGTTCCACTTGTGTGCTGGTGTCACGTGTCCTCCCCCTATCGTCGTCGGCGACGGGTGCACCCCGGAGCCTCGGACTCATACTGGAATTACACGCGTGTCATTCCCTCCCGTCAAGCGGAGGCGGGGTATCCTAGGCCACCATTCGAACAGCAGTTCGACGCCCTTACAGACACCTGCTCACCCGGATCACTAGATGTGGTGCCCACCGTCCACGCGCACCACTAATTGTGGCGGAACCCGCCCGCACAGAGAATTCTGAGGACTTCCGGGGCCTCGGACACCGCCCTCCTGGCCTGCCGCGAACGGTTCGCAGGCACCCCTCCGGGACCCGGGCAGCGGTGCGAGAATGGGCGTCATGCGCCCCGCTCCGTCCTCCGCCCGCCCCGCCGCAGAGCCCAGCCGTCTCCTCACCGCGTACGCCGTCCCCGGGATCGGTCGCGTGCGTCCCGGCACGGACCTGGGCCGCGAGCTGGTCGGCGCGATCCGCGCCGGCGGCCTCGACCTCAAGGACGGAGACGTCGTCGTCGTGGCCTCGAAGATCGTCGCGAAGGCGGAGGGGGCGCTGGCGAGTGCGGGCAGCCGGGCGGAGCTCGAGGCGCTCGTCGCCGCCCGCACCCGTCACACGGTCGCCCGCCGCCGCTTCGGCGCCGGCGCGACGGTGAGCGTGGTCCGGACCCCGGCGGGCACCGTGCAGGCGGCCGCGGGCCTGGACCGGTCGAACACGGAGGCCGACGGCGACGTCGTCCTCCACCCGCAGGATCCGGACGCCTCCGCCGCCGCGCTGCAGGCCGTGCTCGCGGAGCGGTTCGGCGCGCGCGTCGCGGTCCTCGTCACCGACACGACCTCACGGCCCTGGCGCGCCGGCGTGGGCGACATCGCGCTGGGCTGCGCGGGGCTGGAGCCGCTCGACTCGCAGCAGGGGCTGCCGGACGACACCGGCCGCGCCCAGGAGGTCACCGTCCGGGCCGTCGCAGATGCGATCGCGGCGGCGGCGGACCTCGTCAAGGGTGCCGCCCGCGGTCGCCCCGTCGCGATCGTGCGCGGAGTGGGCGATCACGTGACCGGTCGGCCCGGTCCGGGTGCGACCGGCCTCAACCGCGCTTTCGAGGACGACTGGTTCCGCACCGGCCACGTCGAGTCCGCGTGGGCGGCCCTGGGCGTCGACCCGGACGATCCGACCGTCGTCCCGCCGTCCGGCGACGGCTCCGACGACATCCTCACCCGCACCACCCGGGCGCTCGCGGTCACCCGCGCCGGCGACCCGCGCACCCCGGGCCAGGGGGCGTGGCGGCTGACCGTGATGGGGTCCGGCGCACTCATCCGCATCCGTCCGCGCCCCGGGGCCGCGGGCTCGCAGGCGGACGGGCACCCCCTCGTCGAGGCGGCGGTGGGACTGGGCGCGCTGCTCGAGCGCATCGCGACGAGCCTCGCCGCCGAGGATCTCCGCTGCGAGACCGCCTGGCTGTGGGAGGATTCCGGCGCACCCGGCGGTGCGGACGTCCGCATCGCCCTCGCCCCCGCCTCCCTGAGGAGCTGATCCCCGTGCGCACCGTCCTCGCCGCGCTCGCCGCCCGCCGTCATCCCGTCCTCCGCTGGGAGGACGCGGACGGGGCCGCGCTCGAGCTCACCGGTCCGGTCCTCGCCAACTGGGCCCACAAGGCCCACGGGCTGCTGGCGGACCTCGACGCGGGACCCGACCGGGGCCTCGGGCTCGTCGTGGGTGCGGGCGAGCCCCTGCACTGGCGCGCCCTGGCCGGTGCTTTGGCCGCGTGGGGTCTGGGTGCGCCCGTCCTCCTCGTGACGGACGAACCGCCGGCGGACGAATGGATCGCTCTCGTCCCCGAGGTCCGGGCCCAGGACCCCGTCACGGATTCCGCGGACGAGGTCCTCGTCTTCCCCGTCGCCCCGCTGGCACTGGCGGCGGACACCCCGCCGGAGACCATCGACTTCGCGACCGCGCTGCGCGCCTTCCCGGACGAGTCCGCGATCGCTGCGAGTCCGCACGTGACCGTCGGTGGTGCCGCCGCACCGCAGACGGTGCCGCTGGCCGACCTCACCGCCGGCGGGGACCTCACCGGCCGTTCGTCGGACCCCACCGCCGAGGCCGCCGTCGGCACCGAGGTCGCCCTCACCTCCGCGCCCCGCACCGCCGGGGACTGGACGCGCGTGCTGGACGGCCTGCTGCAGGGCCTGCTGGTCCTGCGCCCTGCCGACTGACAGGTCCCGGCACCCCGCCGCGGATGTGGCGCATGCAATAATCCGGACCATGGACAAAGTGATGTCATCAGCAGACGAAGCGGTGAAGGACATCCCGGACGGCGCGCGGATCGCCGTGGGCGGATTCGGGGTCGTGGGAGTCCCCGAGGTCCTCATCGACGCACTCCACGCTCAGGGGGCCAAGGACCTCGAGGTCATCTCGAACAACGCGGGCGTCGACGGCCGCGGCCTGGGCAAGCTCCTCGAGACCCGCCAGATCAGCCGGATCATCGCCTCGTACGTGGGCGAGAACAAGGAGTTCGCCCGACAGTACCTGTCCGGCGAGCTCGAGGTCGAGCTGACCCCGCAGGGCACGATGGCGGAGAAGCTGCGCGCCGCGGGCGCGGGCATCCCGGCGTTCTACACGATCACGGGGTCCGGCACGCAGGTGGCCGACGGCGGCATCCCCTGGCGCTACGACAGCGAGGGCCAGGTCGTGAAGTCCTCCCCCAAGAAGGAGACGAAGACACTCTCCACCTTCGGCGAGGAGCACGACTACGTCCTCGAGGAGTCGCTGCCCAGCGACTACGCACTGGTGCGCGCCGCGAAGGGCGACCGCGCCGGCAACCTGGTCTTCCACTCGTCCGCCCGCAACTTCAACCCGCCCGCGGCGATGTCCGCGCGCACGACGATCGCGGAGGTCGAGGAGCTCGTCGAGGTCGGCCAGATCGACCCGGACGACGTGCACCTGCCGGGCATCTACGTCGCGCGCGTCGTCGAGCTCACGCCGGAACAGGTGGCGGACAAGCCCATCGAGAAGATGACCGTGAGGGAGGACTGACCATGGGTCTGACACGTGAGCAGATGGCCGCCCGCGCGGCCCAGGAGCTCCCGGACGGGAGCTACGTGAACCTGGGGATCGGCATGCCCACCCTGGTGCCCAACTACATCCCGGAGGGCGTCAATGTCGTCCTCCAGTCGGAGAACGGCCTGCTGGGCGTGGGCCCCTACCCGCGGAAGGACGAGGTCGACCCGGACCTCATCAACGCGGGCAAGGAGATCGTCACCATGAATCCGGGGGCGGCGTACTTCGACTCCGCGACGAGCTTCGGCATGATCCGCGGCGGCAGGATCGACGCCGCGATCCTGGGCGCGATGCAGGTGGCCGGCAACGGCGACATCGCGAACTGGATGATCCCCGGCAAGATGGTCAAGGGCATGGGCGGCGCGATGGACCTGGTCCACGGCGCGAAGAAGGTCATCGTCATCATGGACCACACCGCGAAGGACGGATCGCTCAAGCTGCTCGAGTCGTGCGACCTGCCGCTCACGGGCGAGGGTGTCGTCTCCCGCATCATCACGGACCTGGCGGTCCTGGACGTGACCGGCACCGGTTTCCGCCTCCTCGAGCGCGCCCCCGGCGTGAGCGTCGAGGAGATCCAGAAGAAGACCCAGGGACTCGAGCCCGTCGAGGGCGACATCCCGGAGACGGTTCCCGCGGCCTGACCCGCACCGCACCGCGCATGGCGGCGGACTCCCCACCGGGGGTCCGCCGCCGTCGTCATTCAGGCGGCATCAGGCCGTGAGGGCGGTGCTCGCGACGAAGAGCGCACCCTCTCCCGTGACGGCAGGACGCGCCTCGTCCGCGCCCACGAACACGGCCTCGCCCCGGCGCAGCGTCAAGGTCTGCGTTCCGGTGTCCAGCGTGAAGGTCCCGGACGTGCAGAGGGCCGTGAGCGGGCCTGGCCGCGTGAGTCGCTGCTCCCGGACAAGCGACAGGACG
>DYUK01000062.1 GCA_020743695.1 Brevibacterium senegalense
GAAGTTCGACGGCCTGTACTTCAACGCGGCCGATCGTGCGTTCCTCGACAGTGCCTGGTCCCACATCGACACCCTCAGCGGCTACGAGCGAGACTTGGCAATCTCCGCCCTGGTGTTGTCGGCGGCGCGGAAGCAACCCCGCGGTGTGTTCACCTTCACCGACTCCAGCCGGTACTCGGATGGGCGCCGAGACCTCTCCCTGTCGATGCGAGACCACTTCCGTGAGCGCGTCCAGTCGTACAACGAGATCGTCTTCAACACCGAACGCGCTAGCCGCGCAGTCTGCGGCGACGTGTTCGACCTCGACGCTGCCGCGCCTGACATCGTGTATCTGGACCCGCCGTATGCTCCGCCCAGCGATGACGCCGACTACATCAAGCGCTACCACTTCCTCGAAGGCCTCAGCGTGTACTGGCGGGGTGTCCGCATCATGGAGGACACCAAGACGAAGAAGCTGGAGAAGCGCTACACGCCGTTCGCGTACAAGCGGAGCATCGAGGATGCGCTCTCCCGCACCTTCGAGCACTTCCGGGATGCGGGGGCGATCGTCCTGTCGTACAGCTCCAACGCCCTGCCCGGAGCCGACCGCATCACCGAGCTGCTGCGGGACGTAAAGCCCCGTGTCGAAGTCCACGGCGTCTCCCACAAGTACGCCTTCGGCACACACGCCTCCGCCGTCCGGAGGGATGTCACCGAGTACATCTTCGTCGGTCGCGACGCATGAGCAAGGCAGGTGCGTTTGAGGACTATCTTGCGTCCCTGGGCCGGCTGACAGCGCACATCGACCCCACCGCCTCGACACCAGAGGCGGAGGACATCCGGGAGGCCGCGGAGTCGCTCACAGAGCTGGGGGAAGTCACCGCAGCATCCCTCGCAGCGTGGGCACAAGCGCGCAGCAGAGACATCCCTGTCCTCGGGCTGACGGTCGGGCTGAGCCAGGAGAAGTTGAAGAACGCACTGCGGCACCGCTTCGGCACAGCCGGGTGGGTGACACTGGCGCGCGAACGCCCGGCTGAGCTCGTGCAGTGGCTCGACGAAGAGTACGACCTCGTGCGCCTGACCGCGACCCAGCTCGCTCGCACGTACTCGTTCGGCGAGATTCTGGTCGCCCGTGCAGGTACGAGGACGACAGCCACGAGTGCTGGCACGTCCGGGCGGATGGTGGAGGACCGGATCGAAGCCATCGCGCAGGATCTGGGCCTCGAGTACGAGACGCGCACCCAGTTCCTGGGCAGGAACGGCCAGACCGCGCCGTGCGATCTCGTAGTCCCCAGCGGTGGGAACGCGAGCATCGCAGTCGCTGCTAAAGGGTTCGATTCCACGGGCAGCAAGCTCAGCGACGCCGTGACTGAGATCGAGAAGATGGCGAGCGTGCGACTTCCCCGGCAGTACATCATGGCTGTCGTGGACGGGATCGGCTGGAAGAGCCGCAAGAGCGATCTGCGGAAGCTCCACAGGCTGTGGGAGCGGGAGGAGATCGACGGTCTCTACACGCTCGCGAGCTTCGACAGGTTCCGCGACGACCTGGAGGAGGCCGCCAAGCTCCGAGGGTTGCTCTAGCTCCCTTCGTTCGCAGCCCTGCCAGGCCCTACTTTCATGCCCTTGGTCTGAGAGTCCCTGGACCACCATGGTCCGGGGGTGCTTCTTGCTGGAGGCGAAGACCTCCTGACCCCAGTTGCGGCTTTCAACTGCACGGATTGATGCAGTGTCAAGCGGGTATACCCGTCGCTCATGTGCGACGACGTGGTGCGCGGCACAGCGGCATCCGTCCGGGCCGCACCCTGAGTAGCAGGGCGTGGCCAAGGGGAATGCTCTCTAGCTGAGTGTCTAATGCCCTGCTACCGCCTCTGTTTGCCCTGCCCATCTGTGTTTGTGGGGTCAGTCGATGCTCATCCCGGAGGGCGAACGGTTCTCCCGTGTCTACCGGGGCCGCGGAGAACTCACCGACCATCTGCTCGTGTCCCACGCGCTCGTCGGCACGGCGTCCGCGGTGACGACGGGGGAGTGGACCTCCCCTCGATCGAGGACGACCCCACCGGGCGGCAGGGAGCGCCGGGATCCGATCACCGGCCAGTCGTGGCGACCTTCGACCTCTGACCGGGGCAGGCTCTCGGATGATCGCCCTTTCCACCTGTCCGTCATGACCCGGGGGGCTGATCACGATGGCGGACTTACGTGTCGAAGTCGATCTCGACGCGGAATACATCGACCCGCAACCACGAGACCGTGAGTTCCACGGGCCTATGGTCCCGTGCTGCGGCGTCGGTTCGCGAGCGGATCGAGATGACCGGCGGTCGGCCGCTCAGCCCGAGGTGTTCGGCGACCTCGGGCGTTGCGGGGTCGATGGCAACGCCGAACCATCCGCGAACCGGTTGGAGTCCGTAGTGATCAGCCAGGGTGTCGTGCAGGGAGGCGGACGGGTCGAGGACCTGGGGCAGGTCCGGGACCAGCTCCGTGTCGAAGAAGGATTCGGCGAAGCCGACCAGCTCATTGTCGATGTACCGAGCACGAGTGAGCGCGATCACCTGACGTCTCGGCCCCATCCTCATCCGCCGGCGCACCTCGGGCGACGGAGTCTCGAGTCGCCATCCTGTGGTTCGGACATCGGGGGTGAGCCCGGCGTCTCGGACGCTCTGACTCCACGACGGCGGATGGCGGCGGCTGATCGTGTAATCGACTCGACGGGAGACGTACGTTCCGCTGCCCTGCCGCCGGCGCACGAGATAGCGCCTCTCCAGCTCTGCAAGCGCCGCCCGCGCGGTCAGCCGGCTGACGCCGAGCTGACCGGCGAGCTCGTCTTCCGACGGAAGCCGGGTCCCGACCGGCTGGTCCGCGATCTGCTCGGCGAGAGTGTCTGCCGCGGCCAGATACACCGGGACCCGAGGCGCAGACTTCTTCGACGTGACGCGATTGATGGAACTGATCATAATGCAGGCGTCGGACCAGGGGAGTGCGTGCGCAGGGGACGGTTGACTGCACCGTCGGGCACCTCGCCGGTAAGCACCTGCAGGATCGCCTCGGCAGCATGTTCCTCGATCCTGAGCCTCGCGGAGGCCACAGCGGACCCGAGGTGCGGAGTGAAGAGAGTCCGGTCCTGTATCGCCAGGAGCTCCTCGGGCACGCCTTCAGGACGGTCCGGGCGCGAGAGGTCCTCGAACTCGAACACGTCCGAGGCGAATCCGCCGAGGTGCCCGCTGCGCAGCAGCTCAGCCACGGCGACCTCGTCCACTACGGAGCCGCGCCCGACGTTGACGAGCAGCGACCCCGGCCGCATCGATTCCAATTGGGCGCGGCCAAGCAGGTGCAGGGTGTTCGCGTCCAGCGGGGCACAGACCGCCACGGCGTCGCTGCGCGTCAACAGCTCACCGAGTTCCACGTGCTCCATCTGCAAACCGTGGTCGCTGGCGGAGGACAATGGCTCAGGATCGCAGTAGAGCAGGTTCGCGTCGAAGCCGCTGAGCAGCCGCGCCACTGCCCGTCCGAGCCTTCCCGCGCCCACGAGGCCGATTGTCGAGCCCACGAGCGTGCTTCCGTAGAGCGTCGGTCGCCATCCCGCAAGGCCGGCCCGCACCGCGCGGTCTCCTGCCGTGATGTTGCGCGCGAGTCCGATGAGCAGACCGACCGCGAGTTCGGCGGTGGGTTCGGTGAGGAGATCCTCGACCCGCGTCAGCCAGATGCCGCGCTCGGTGCACGCGTTGACATCGATGTTGTCGTGGCCTTTGAGGGCGCCGGCGACCACCTGCAGGCGCGGGCACGCGTCGAGGAACTCTGCGGTGATCCGATCCGGCATGAACGCCATGAGGGCGTCCGCGCCTGCTGCCCTGCGTCGCAGCTCCGAGGCGGGTAGGCTGCCGTCGCTCTGGTTCGCGATCACCTCGCAGCTGTCAGCGAGCATCTCGAGGATCGGGGGATGCACGCGGTGGGTGAGGACCACCACCGGGCGGTGGGGAGTCTCCGTCACGTGCGTATCCGTCGGGTGTGTGTCTGTCATTGGAACCTCTTTCGCAACGCTCCGCCGAGGGCGTCGACCAGGGTGACTGTGGCAAGGATGACGAGCAGGATCGCGGCGACCTCGTCGTACTGGAGGGTGCGGAGGGCGGCGATCAGCTCGAAGCCGATGCCGCCAGCTCCGACGACGCCCACGACCACCGAGGCCCGGAAGTTGAGCTCCCAGCGGTATACGGTGGTGTCTGCCATCTGCGGCAGCACCTGCGGCAGGATGCCGTGCAGGATCACTTGCGCCGGGCCGGCCCCCGTCGCGCGAGCGGCCTCGACGGGCGCCTGATCCGCGTGCTCGATCGCCTCGGCGAAGAACTTGCCCACCATTCCCGCGGAGTGGATCCCCAGTGCCAGCGCTCCGGGCAGTGCGCCGAATCCGACGGCCGCCACGAAGACGATGGCCAGGATCAGCTCCGGCACGGAGCGCAGCATGTTGAGGATGAGCCGGGCGACCCAGTAGACCGCCGGATGCGGCGAGGTGTTGCGGGCGCCGCACAATGCCAGTGGAACGGAGAGCAGCACCGCCAGCGCGGTGGCCGCGATGCTCATCGTCATCGAGTCCCACAGCGGGCCCCACCAGCTGTTGAGGTTGGTGAAGTCCGGTACCCACATCTCACTCAGCAGGTCGGCGATGTCCGCCAGTCCTGTGATCATGCGGGTGCCGTCGAGCATCCCGACGACCCACGAGCTCACCAGCACGGTGACGAGGACGATCCCGGTGACAGCGACCGAGCGCCTCCAGCCGGACCGTGCCTGGTCGGAGATCTGCAGGTACTCCTGCTCTCGCTGCTCGTCCAGCAGGCGGCCTGTGCTTGCGCTTTCTGTGCTGGTGCTCACTGGTAGTCCTCAAGGTCGATGTCGAGCAGCGGTGCGAGCTCGCGCACCGCGTCGTAGTCCGAGTCGGTGACCTCTTCGAAGCCGGCGGCGTCGAACGGTTCGAGCACGGCCGGATCTTCGAGGTCCAGGAACGCTCTCCGCAGCTTCTCCTTCAGGTCTTCGGGGAGGTCCGACTGCATGGTCCACGGATAGTTGGCGTAGGGCTCGGACTCCTGGACCTTGACGACGGTCGCGGGATCGATGAGTCCCTCCTCGGCCATGCGCTCATAGATGGGCAGGCTCATGCCCCCCGCGTCCGCATTGCCGTTCTGGACCGTCAGGGCCACCGCATCGTGAGAGTCGACGTGCTGCTCTTGGTATTCGCCGTGGTCCACTCGCAGGTCCGCCTCCTCGGCGAGCATGGCTTTGGGGATCAGGTGACTCGATGTGCTCGCCTGGTCGCCCCACGCGACTGTCTTGCCGGCGACGTCGTCAAGGGTCTCGATCCCGGAATCGGCGTCGGCGATGAAGACCGACTGGTAAGTGGGGTCCTCGCCCTCGACCTCCTGCAGAGCGGCGAAGGGCTCGATGTCGGCCTTCTCCTGGGCGAGGACGTACGACAGCGGACCGAAGTAGCCGAGTTCGAGGCGGCCGCGGGCCATCGCCTCGATCATCGAGGAGTAGTCGGTCGTCACCACGAGCTCGACCTCCAGTCCCAGCTGCTCCTCGAGGTGATTCTTGAGGGGTTCATTGTTCTTGATGATCTCCGAGGCATTCTCGTCGGGAAGCAGCGCAACCCGCAGGGTTTCGGGGGCGGCGTTTGCAGAGTCGGTGCCGCAGCCGGAGAGGAGAAGGGCGGATGCGGTCAGGGCTGCCGTTGCGGCAGCGGTGAAGCGGGGGCGTCCAAGCACAGTGAGTCACTCCTGTTTTCAGTTGATCGAAGGCGGTGTGGTGGGATGTCGTTTGCTGGATGGAGGGCGGGTGAAGAAGCTGGGGTCAGCGGCGCTCGATCGCGAGTCGGTCTTCGGCGAGATGGGACGGATCCTCAGTCTGCGGCTCGTCGTGGGAGCCTCCGTAGATCACGCGGAGGTCGTCGTCGGTGACATCGGCAGCGGGACCGTCATAGACGATCCGGCCGTGCGCGAGCCCGACGATGCGGTCGGCGTGCTCGAGCGCGAGGTCGACCTGATGAAGGCTGGCGACAAGAGTGATGCCGCTCTCCTGGCAGACGCGGCGCAACAGCTCCATGACGCGACGTGCTGTGGCGGGATCGAGGCTGGCCACGGGTTCGTCGGCGAGGATCAGGTCCGGCTGCTGTGCGAGTGCGCGGGCGATGCCCACGCGCTGCTGCATGCCGCCGCTGAGGTTGTCGACCCGTGTGAGGGCCTTGTCCAGCAGTCCGACTCGGTCGAGCGCCTCGAGGGCGATGCGCTCGTCGCGGCGGCCGAAGGGCAGGAGGCTGCGCCAGAAGGTGTGGTACCCGACCCGGCCGAGCAGCACATTCCGCAGTGCTGTGTAGCGCGGGATGAGCTGATGATGCTGGAACACCATTCCGGTGCGCCGGCGATGCTGTCGCAGGTCGCCGCGTGATTCGAGCGACGGAAGTCCCTCGGCTCGCACCAGTCCGGTGCTGGGCTTCACGAGCAGGTTCATGCATCGCAACAGGGTGGATTTGCCGGCTCCTGACGGGCCGAGGAGCACGGTCACTCTCCCGGCCTCGATCGAGAGGCTGGTCGGGCCGAGAGCCAGCACTTCGCCCTTGTAGGTCTTGCTGACATCGACAAGTTCAATCACTGGAAGTCCTCTATACGACTGAAGGTTTCAATGGAAACGTATAGAGGAGTTTCGAATTCCGGGGGCGGGGTCGGCCAACGGTCTGTGAACGAGGGGCGAACAGCGAGCTTTGTCGGTGACGGCCGGGGCTGTGGACCGCCGTTAAGAAGCCGTCCATGCGGGAGTCAACAGCGGATGGCAGGGTGAGTGCTCATGACGGCCCTGACCCCAGACGGCACCATCTTCGACCTCGTGCTCGGCCACGCGGCAGCAGTGCTGCCCGACCGAGTGCTCGACGACGCGAGAGTGGTCGTTCGCGATGGTCGAGTCGCTCACGTCGGTCCGCATCCTGGGGGAGCTGCCTGTGACTTCGATGCCCGCGGCGCATGGCTGTTGCCGGGGCTCGTCGACGTGCACAGCGACCTGCTCTCTCGGGAGATCCGCCCGCGACCGGGCGTAGTGCTCGATCCTTCATTCGCCGTCGCGTCGGCGGCAGCACGGCTCCGTGCGGCGGGAATCACGACCGCTTTTCACGGCTTGGCGTTTCAGGAGCGATCGATCGTAGGAACGCCGATCAACTCGCCCGCGGCCTCCGAGCTGTCGGAGGCGCTCCTGAGCACCGATGACACTCAGATCGATCATCAGGTGTTGCATCGACTCGATGTGCGCTCCGAATACGGCCGGAAGCTCCTCGAGAAGACCTTGCAATCGCGCGACGACCCGCCCTCGCCATCTCTCCAGGGCGAGGTCCGAGGGAAGCGCCAATCTCCGGAGAGCACAGTGCCCGTGGTGTCACACGAAGACCACACGCCCGGGCAGGGGCAGTTCGCCGATCCGGTGAAAATGGAGCGATGGCTGATTCAGGGCGAAGGGATGACCAACAGCGAGGCGGCTGATCACGTCGAATGGTGGCGCAGCACCCGCGACGAGCAGCACGCGGTGCGTGAAGCCGCCCTGTCCTGGCTGGAAGGCCTGGTGCGATCCGGGCACATCAGGCTGTTCGCCCACGACCTGGCGACCCCGGAGGAGGTGTCGGCCGCTGCCGGTCGCGGCTGCTCCGTGGCAGAGTTCCCCACGAGCATCGCCGCTGCGCGAGCCGCCCGGGACCATGGGATGCTCGTCGTAGCGGGAGCTCCCAATGTGGTCCGGGGAGGATCACACACGGGCAACGTGTCGGCAGCTGAACTCGTGTCGGCAGGCCTGACCGACGCTCTTGCCAGCGATTACATCCCCGCATCGATGCTTCCAGGAGCATTGCGCCTGGTGCGCGACGGGGTTGCGTCACTTCCGCAGGCAGTGCGCCTCGTGACCTCAGGCGCCGCAGCGTGTGTGGGACTGGACGATCGGGGTTACCTGGTCGAGGGGCATCGAGCCGATCTGATCCTCGCCGACCTCAGCAAGAGGTGGCCCTCCATTCTCACCGTCACAGGGGGGAACTGTTATTGATGGGCGACCAAGATGAGAGGATCAGCTGACTGCCGAGGTGGGCACACCCATGGCGAAAAGTGGCCATCTGGGTCGCGCAAAGAACCTGACTTTCTTTGGCCCGGTCGCTCCTGATACGAGCGTGATAGGGCCCAGCAGTACCTGAGCCCAGGAGCAACCGGAGACCCGACCCCGTCTCAAACATCACCAGCGAGCCAGTTGCCCCCGGGTCCAGTCCTCGTCGTCGCAAGAGGCAAATTTGGCTACCAGATCGCGTTGGAGCTCGCCCGCAGCGGCGGCCGGGAAGTCCATCTCTCCCGGGGAGAGCGAAACACCAGCGTTCCCCAGCGCATGCTCGAGCGTGACACCTTCTGGTGGCAGAAGATGATTTGGAGTGCTCGACATCCCGTCACCAGGCTCGGTCGGCTCATGCGCGACCACGACCACACAGTCATCGGGGTCACTCCATCCCGGCTGCGCCGTGCCGGAGTCAAGCTTCACGGGCGCACGCGCGAGACTGCGGCGCACGTGACCCGGTTCGACGATGGCTTGGCCGTCACGACCACATTGGGTCCGTTGCGAATCGGCCACGAAGGTCGCAGTCCGACAAGTGACACGAGCCAAAGTGCGGCTGGCCATGGCCTCGATGGGGAAATTCAGCGCTGAAGTAGGTGTGCTCTGCAGAGGACTCGGCATCACCTGAAGCCGCCAAAGGAAGCCGCGAATTGCCGCCACCCGAAGCTGACAGTCACATGCGGTCGGGCTGCCTCGGAGGCGCTGGTCGCTTCGACGCTCCCGCTTGGATGTCCAATTGGGTATACCGTCTGGACACTTGCGCGGCGGACCGTGAGCATGCTGTCAGAGGAGGTGTGATCGTGGACGATCGGACAGAAGCGTCTTCCGGGTCCGAGGCCCCAGGTGGACACTCACGCGGGCAGGTTGTCGGGTATGTGCGGGTCAGCAGTGGCGACCAGAATCCTGCGCGGCAGCACGAGGTGCTGGGTGCGTGCGATCGCGTATTCGAGGACCACCTGAGCGGCAAATCGCGGGCGAAGCGGACCGGGCTGGCTGACCTCATTGCGTACGTTCGCGAGGGTGACACAGTGCGGGTGTCCAGTCTCGATCGACTCGGGCGCGACACTCGTGACCTGCACTCCATCGTGGATGAGATCACGGCGAAAGGGTGTGTGCTGGAGTTCGCGTCTGAGCGCATCTCTGTTGCCAGGGACTCTCGGTCTCCGCTGCAAGAGCTGTTCTTGACGTTCCTCTCGGCGATGGCGGAGTTCGAGAGGTCCCGTATCCGGGAGCGTCAGGCTGAGGGGATCGCACTGGCCAAGGCCCGCGGCGTGTACGACAAGCAGCGGTCCCTCTCGGATGAGGACGTCGAGGCGGTGCGCGCAATGGTCGACATGGGCATCCCGGTCTCCGAGGTGGCCCGGCGCTACTCGGTGAGTCGGCAGACGGTGTACTCGGCGCTGCGCGGGGACGGTGCTTACGGCAGGCCGTGATGAGGTGGTGGGTGCTGCTCACCGTCGAGCAGTGCGTGTCCGCCAGTAGGCGGCGCCGGGGGCGTGGTGCTTGCTGCGTGTCAGCCGGCTGATGTCGATGTGTGAGTCGATCCAGGCTCTCATCGTTTCGGTGGCTGTCCTGTAGTCACCGTCAGCGGTGAGGGTGAGTTCCACTGCGTCGAGGCGGGTGGTGACGGTTGCATCTGCGTGATTCTCGGTGACTGTGATCTCCGGTGCGTCGGTGAAGGCGAGCTGGAAGCGGATCACTTCACCGATGACCCAGTGATAGGTGCGTCGGATGCGTTCGATGCGGCGGGTGTCCTCCAGCCGCGCGCGCAGTTCTTCTGATTCCACCCCAACAGTCTATAGAACACGAGTTCGAATAGGTGGGATTGTGGGCTTCGCCTGGACAGCAGGCGTGGGTGACAAACACGTGCAGTGGTGGCGGCGGATAGTCCCGTGACAGGTAGGACATGTCACGGAAGGAGCGGCCGGGATGCTCGAACGGATCGGCGATGTGACCGGCTTGGCGGAACTGAACGAGTTGGCCGGCTGGTTCGTCGGCTCGGCTCTCGTGGTTCTGGTCGGCGGTGTCGCCGGTGGTGCGGTGTTCTGGGCGGCCGGTCGGGTTGGTCGTTCGACGCAGACTTCGCAGAAGGGGCTGCAGGCTGTGGTCCTTGCCGCGATCGGTGCGGTGCTGCTCGGCAGTGTCGGTGGGGCCATCCAGTGGTCGACGACGAGCGGGCGGACTGAGGGTCTGCTGCCGACAGCGGCGAAGCAGCGCACGATCAAGATCGATCGGGAGTCTCCGACGACTGCCTGTGGGAGTCGTGTCGCGGTGCAGGCGGAGAAGCACAGGGGTGCTGGGCCGTCAACGAATGACTACACGCTCGAATTCGAACCGACGGATGACGAGCATTCGGCTCTGGACGAGATCGTGAGTGAGCTCGGCGGTTTCGAGATGACGGCCGGGGGTGCGTACTCCCGGAGTCTGTGGTGGGAGCGCAACGGGAACAGCGTCGGCGCGGGTGCGTGGGGCAATTACAGCGACCACGTGGACGGCAAGAAGCAGTGGCGGCTGTCATCGGTGCGGTGGCTGCCTGATGCGAGTGCGGGTGACTGCTCCGTCGATAACCGCGAGGCGGCCGCGGGAGCGCCGGTGGAGATCGTGATCCACGAGCGGTACCGGAAAGCGCGGACCAGTCTCTTCGACTGGCCGGAGTCCGGGCGCTACATCATCTTCGACCTTGACGTACCAACTGACTGATCAGCGGCGAATAGATAGCGACGCGCCCAAGAGGTGGGCGGAAGAAAGAAGGAGAAGTCATGTCGTGGACGGTGAATGCAGTCACGGGTGAAGAGTCGATTCTCGCGGGCTACGACCCGGGAGTCAGCCCTCAGTTCGACGCTCCGTGGATCAACCCTCTGAGGGATCTGGTCGGTCAGGGTGCCGGAACGGTGATCGTGATCCTCGTGCTCACGCTGATTATCTCAGCGCTGGTGTGGGCGTTCTCGAAGATCGGCGGCATGCAGGGCGGGCAGACCGCAGGGCTGATCGGGATCTTCGTATCGCTGGGGGCGGCGATGGTCGTGGGTGCTGCCGGGGCGATGATCCAGTGGTCGTCGGGCCTGGGCATCTTCGGCTGACGGACGCCGTTTAGCGCGAGGGGAGGTGTAGCCGATGAGTGCGAGCCCGTTCTCTGGTTTTGGTATCCCGATGGCGGAGTGGGGGGAGTCTCTGCAGGGACTTCTCGCTCAGTCGATCGAGTCGTTCGCTGATGCGTGTTATGAGCTGCTGACGGCCTCGTTCAGTGCGGGTTCGTTCACGCCTGGTACCGGAGTGCAGGACTGGTGGGTCGCGGTCATCGGCGGGACGCTGGAGATCAGCGTCGACGGTGAGCTGCAGCAGACGATTGAGTATCCCGGGATGCTGAACGTGATGGTGATGGCGATGATCCCGGTGCTGATCATTTTCGTGTCCATTCAGGTGATCTTGTCGGTGATTCGAGCGTCGACGGCTGGAATGCTGCGGGCGTTCGGGTCGGCGGTGCTGGCGGTGCCGGCGACGTATCTCCTCGGGGGAATCGTCTTCTTGGCGCTGGAGGCGACAGACATTGTTGCCGAGTGGGTGCTGGATGCCGGTGGCGGTGAAGGTGATGCGGCAGGGATGAACGGCATCTACATGCTGCTGGGCATGTCGTACGACCCGGAGGCCAACAACGGTGAGGGTGGCGCGATCCTGGATGCGAACTTCGAGGTGTGGCAGCAGGCGACGGTCAATGACGAGGCCGGGCGGATGGTGCTGCCGTGGGTGATCTTGGCGATCCTCACCATCCTGTCGGTGTGCCTGATGGGCATGATGATCTTCCGCACTGTTGTTGTGCTGGTTGCGACGATGTTTGCGCCGGTGGCGGTGTTCAGTCTCTCGCTGGAGGCGGCGAAGGGGATCTTCGCGAAGTGGGTGTCGTTCATCGTCGCCCTGCTGCTGGCTAAGCCGATCGCGGCGGGCATCGTCATGTTCGGTCTGTCGATGACTGGTCTGTCGAATTCGTGGGTGCAGCTGGTCGCTGGTGCGATTCTGATCATCATCGCCGCTGCCATGCCGCTGCTGATGCTGGCGATCGTGTCGTTCATGATTCCGGATTCCTCGGCGTCGATGGAGCGGACCGCATTGGCTGGTGGCAGCAGCGTGAGCCGCACTGTCTCCGGCGGTGCTCGTCGTGTCTCCAGGGTCGCTACCGGTGTCGGTTCGCGCGTCGGTCGCACGGCTGGCCGGACGGCAGGCAGGGCCACTCGTGGGACCGCTGGACTCGTCGGTGCTGGTGTGAACCGGGCTGCGGGTGGTCGTGGTGCCGGTGGTCGAGGGGACAGGTCTGTGCGGAATCAGATGGCGCATCGGACAGGCAGCACTGGTGGTGCGCGGACGGTTTCGAGTTCGGGGCAGGAGTCGAGTGCCCGTGGCGGTCACAGTGGGCCGGGAGCGCGTGGAAGTCGCGGCCCTGCAGGAAGCCCAGCGCCCAGGAGTGGTGGGGCAGAGCGGGCGGGCGGGGCTACGGCGTCGGCTCGTCCGAGTGGCCCGCCGCCGCAGGCGCCGCGACAGGGACAGCAAGCAATCCATGAGCGTCACGGCAAGCGGAGGTAAGTGGCGATGAGTACGTTTGAAGCCAGCGAGTACGACGGGGCGCGGTTCCCGCGGGAGCAGTCCACCGGTGTCATCTTGGGGCTGGGTTGGGAACAGGTCATTGTTCTTGCTGTCGGGATTTCTTTTGCGGTGATCAGTGTGGTCACGGGAGGGTTCCCGGCCGGAGCGATCGTGGCGCTGCTGATCGTGGTGGTGTTCGCCGGGGTCGGTGTTCCTCGCATCGGCGGGAAGAGCCTGATCATGTGGGGTTGGGTGTACGGTCGCCAGCTGGTGCGGCAGGTGCAGGGGCAGAACGAGTACGTGCCTTCGAGTGAGGGTGATCCTGCGTTCATCGACGCGGCTGGTGAGGTTCGGGTCGGTGAGTATATGCCGGTGGGTGGTCCGGTCCGGAGGGCCGAGGACACGGTGCGGGATAAGAAGGGCCGGATCAAGCCGCCGCGGGGATCACGTCTGAAGCTGCCCGGCGAGTTCGGTGAGCTGCAGATGTTCCAGCTGCCGGCTGGGGCGGCGTTCGTGTACGACCCGAAGCGGCGCGAGGGTGTGGTGTGCGCGCGGGTCCAGACGGAGAAGGCGTTCCCGCTTGAGGCGTTCCCTGAGCAGGAGGACCGTCTGCGGGCGTGGGCAGACGTGACGACGGCGATCTCGCGTGTGCCGGGAGTGGCGCGGGTGCAGGCGTCGGATCAGACGACGATCGTGTCCGGGGCGAAGCTGCAGGAATGGTACGAGAGCAAGGGAGCCGAGGCGACAGTCATTATCGATCCTGAGACCGGGGAAGAGCAGCGCCAGTCGGGGGCGGGAATCGACCCGTTCCTGCACGCCTCGTTCGTCGACATGATGAACGATGCCGAAGGGCAGGCGGTGCACGAGCTGTGGTTGACGCTGGTGCTGTCGCGGGATGCGCTGCGAAAGACGATCCGTGCCAACGGTGGTGGTCTGCGCGGCTTCATGGATGCGGCACTAAACGTGATGGGAATGGTCGAGTCGGCGCTGCCGGAGTCCGGGGCGCGGGTGGTGTCGTGGCATACACCGCGCAGTATGGCCTCCCTGGTGCGTTCTGCGTTCGATCCTGCGTCGTCGATGGACCTGTCCGATCGGCTGGGTGATCGCGAGGGTGCGGCGCCTGAATCGGCGGGACCGATGCATGCGAAGTGGGGCAATGACCTGTTCGAGTCCGATGGTGCGCTGCATCGGACATTCAAGATCTCGGAGTGGCCGCAGGCGCAGGCGCGGCTGGGGTTCCTGGACAAGTTCGTGTTCGCGGGAGACTTCCGGCACACGGTGAGCCTGTATCTGCGGCCGCGTGGGGTGCGACAGGCGTACCGGGCCATCGAGCAGGGCAAGGCCGACTGGGGCACGAATGATCAGATTCGTCGGAGGCTCGGGCGTCAGGAATCGCGTCGCCATGAGATGCAGCGTGACGACTTCGAGCGGGAAGAGGGCGAACTCGTGCAGGGGCACGTGCCGTTGAAGATCACCTGCCTGATCACGGTGTCAGCGTTCACGGCGGAAGA